>JAAZED010000342.1 GCA_012512465.1 Oxalobacter sp.
GATATATCGTGTCGCCTGTGTGCTGGTGTGGACATGGATGCCTCGCTTCTGGTTGATCTGAGCGAAGTATCTCAGATATATCACGTTTCTGCAATCTCGTGTCTACAATATCTAACATGCTGATATTAGTATTGCTATATTTTTTTAATATTTATAACCAGAATTTGTAAAGCCTTCCAGAAAACGAATATTTTCAAATAATGAAACAGCAAGAAAATCGGAAAGTATGGAAAAAAAGGATATTTCATGATTTTGACGGAAAAACCGGGATTTTATGACTGATATAAAAAGATCGGATATTTCACAAAAAAGACAAACCATAAAAAAACCGGCCTGGATGACAGGCCGGTTCGGCTGATATTTCTGCAAACCGGATGGGTAAAATATCCGGTTTTCCGAGGAAACACTTACTGCAATTCAGCCACTTTTTTCATCGCATCCATGTCACGATGGCTTGCCGCTTTCTTATACCATTTCAACGCTTCTTTTCTGTCCGGTGAGATGCCATCCCGCCCTTCCTCGTATATCCTGCCAAGCGCATACTGGGCTTTGACATGATCCCGCAATGCGGCTTTTTTGTACCAAGCGTAAGCTGCCTGGTCGTTTTTGCCGGACTCCAACTCCTCATAAAATTCGCCCAGCCGGTACTGGGCTTCAGCATCCCCTTTCTCTGCCAGCTCAAGCAGCACAGCAAGCATTTTTTCAATGTACCCGTCCATTACCTCCATAAGCTGCGCCATAAATTGTATGGATTCCTGCTGTGTCAATTCGGGATGTGCCTCGGAACGGGCATACCACCTGCCGGACGCATTCTCATCTCTGACCACGCCCATGCCGGTTTCATACATCATGCCCAGCAATGCCTGTGCCAGTGCGTCATCCGCCTGGGCAGCTTTTGTTATCCAGGATGCCGCCTGCACAAAATCCATGCCGGTACCGGTTCCACTGGCATAGACAATACCCAGGGCAAGCCAGGTTGAGCTGTCGCCATTTTTTGCTGCACCTGCCAGCCTTTCATATGCCAGCCGCTCCTCCTCTTCTTCGTTGAGAAGCCGCCCCTGAGCATCTACGATGCTGTCATTGGCTGCGGCGGCTTTGACGACCCCTAAAAGACTGCGCATATAACGCGAATTGTTTTTCAGTTCCGGGCTGCCAAAAATGTCTACGCCCTTTTCACTGTCAAGATCCACCCCGATCCCAAAGGCATACATGATGCCAAGTACACTTCTTGCACGTTCATCACCTGATTCGGCCTTTTTCATGAACACCGCCATAACGGCAGGATCGGGCGCCCCGGGAACCAGACGCTGAGTGCTTTTTTCGACAACAACAAGTGGTTTTTTCCCGTCACCGGCATCCCGGGTAACCGTAACAGCATGGCTCATTGCCCTGTTTGACAGAAACAGGCAGGCGAGTAACAGCACCACACCCATCCACCAGCGCATTCTGTTGTACTGCATATCCATTCCCCTCAAAAGATTAATTTCTTTATTGGATGGCATCAGATGTTGAGACTATTCCAGCTCAACCAGCTTCTTTTTGGCATTGATATCGCCCTGATCGGCTGCCTTGCGATACCATTTCAGTGCCTCGGCCCTGCCTTCAGGAAGCCCGAGACCCTGCTCATACATTTCTCCCAGCCGGTACTGCGCCTGGACAACATCCTGCTCTGCCGCTTTTTTATACCAGTGTGCCGCTTCGGCATAATCCTGCTTGACGCCCATGCCCTTGTCGTACATGATGGCAACCAGCCCCTGGGCATCTCCGTCCTCCTGGTCAGCTACCTTGCGGAACCACGCCATGGCTTTGGCATAATCCTGGGGAACGCCCCTGCCTATCATATAAAGATATCCCAGCCTCGCCTGGCCATCCTCATTTCCCTGCTCTGCTGATTTCCGGTACCACTCGGCAGCTGTTTCAAAATTTTTGGCAACCCCATACCCGTATTCATAATAAACACCGAGTCGGTACTGGGAATTGGCCTGGCCGTTTTTGGCGGCTTTTTCAAACCACATTGCTGATGTATTGATATCCGGGCCACCTTTGATACCCATACCGGACGCATACATCCTGCCAAGCATGTCCTGTGCAAGGGGATGATTTTGTTCGGCCGCTTTCAGAAACCATTTTGCCGCTTCATCAAAATCCCGCTTGCCGTTTTTTCCTGCGGCATAATCCACGCCAAGACGAAATTGGGCCTCAGGATCGCCCTGTGCGGCTTTTTCCTCACGGCTGGCTTCTGCGGTCGTTATGCTGTCGTCTGCCTGGGCAGATTCATCCGTTTGGACTTCCTGCGCCGTCACCGTATCAGCCGATACAACACTGTATCCGCCCAGTATCGCCGTTAAAAATAATGACGTCACGATCTTGCGATAATTGCTGCGCATCACTTACCCTCCCCATGATCCCGGCCAGGAGTTTCTGCAACCTTGAACCATTATTTGCGCACAGAGGTAGCCGGCTTGCCTGAAGCGGCTTTCAGCTCTTCAAGACGTTTTTTTGCATAAGGATTTCCCTGTGCCGCTGCCTTGCGATACCAGGCAATGGCCTGCTTCTGATCCTTGGGAACCCCCATCCCTGACTCGTACATATTCCCCATATTGAATTGCGCCATTTCCAGGCCCTTGTCAGCCACCTTGCGCATCCAGTTTGCCGCCTGGGTATAGTCCTGTTTGACACCAATCCCTTTGACATACATCGCAGAAAGGTAAAACTGCGCTTCTGTATGGTTCTGTTCTGCGGCCTTTTCCAGCCAGTGGACCATGACTTTGTCATCTGACCTGACAAACTTTCCTTCAGCGTAGGCAATGGAAAGGCGATACTGTGACTGCGCATCGCCAGCTTCCGCCTGCTTTCTGATCGTTTCAAATTCACTTCGGGTCTTGATGGAAAGGGGCTGGGCCTGCTGTTGTTTTCCTGCGCCAGCCTGTGCAAGGACAGTGGAAGAAGCCATACCCGCCATGATAAAAATGCAGGCCAGGCCAACACGCAAACCCCATTTTCCCATTCTCTGCATAACCCCGTTTCCGTCAAAATCATTGTGCTGTTCAACACCATCCATACCCGACCAGAACACACCGCTTTTTCTGCCTGTTACTTTTTATTGTTTTCCTGTTTTTTCTGCCCTGCCGATGTATCTTCAACCGGGTCTTTTTCCCCTTCACCAAGTGCATCCAGCCTTCGCTGTGCTCTCAAACTACCCTGATCTGCAGCCTTTTTGTACCAGAATATGGCCTGTTTCAGGTCTTTTTCCACCCCGGTTCCCGAATCATAAGCCAGTCCCAGCTCATACTGTGCGGGCATAAAGCCCTTTTCAGCCGCCTTCTTAAACCAGGCCAGGCCATACCCGACATCCTGCCTGACACCGATCCCCCTGAAGTACATCAGGCCAATCGTACCCTGTGCTTCAATGTTTCCCTGCTCTGCCGATTTTTGCAGCCACATCATGGCTTCGCCATAGCTGGGCTCGACTCCCTGGCCTTCAAAGTAGGCTTCGCCCAGCCTGAACTGCGCCTCGGCATTTCCCTGCGCTGCTGATTTTTTAAACCATGCCAGCCCTTTGGCATAGTCGCGATCCACCCCATGCCCTTCAAAATAGGCAACGCCCAGACGGCACTGGGCATCGTCATCGCCTTTTTCTGCCAGGTTAAGCAGTTTTTGCAGGTGCGCAGCCAGTTCCTGCGGCGACATGTCGTCAAACACGAGTGATCCGCCACAGGCTGCATACACCATCCCCGTATACGTCATACAGCCAATCAAAGACAGCAGGCGAAAACATCTCAACATATCAGCTAGTCCCACGAAAAACCGTTGGCTGGTGTCTCGGTATCTCTTGTGCGAATCTGTCAGGAACCACTCAACCGGCTGGAAGCCGTGTTACACCAATCCGCCATTCCTTCACCATCCCGTGTTGATGTGATCTGGCCTGTCAGGGTACGGGTATCCAGCAGGTCAATGGATTTCTGATTTCCCTTGTTTGCAGCCCGGCACAGCCAGATGGTTGCCTTTTTCCAGTCTTCCGGTACGCCCTTGCCTTCTGCATAAAGCAATCCCAGCAGATACTCGCCATCGGCATATCCCTGCCGGGCTGATTCACTGGCCCATTTCTCTGCATGGCTGAAGTCACGTTCTACTCCCTGTCCATACAGATACATCTCTGCAATCTTGAACTGGGCTTCTGCATTATCCTGTCTTGCTGCTTTCATAAACCAGGAAAATGCCGCTTCCATATCCGCATCGACAATATCGCCCATCGCATAAATCTGTCCCATCATGAGTTGCGCGTCCACATCGCCCTGCTCGGCTTTTTCACGGTATACCGGCAAGGCATCTTTCATGGAATAGACCACGCGCTCACTTTTTGCCTGCGGCGGTGCCTGCTGATCCTCATCCTGGGCGGATACCATGCCTGAAAACCCGGCGCAGAAAACCGCGACAAGCAATCCCAATATTCGCATTTTCATCGCTTCATCCTTTTTTTGACAGCCACACCATTTTCCTGTTTTACCTGTGTCGTAAAGGCATGATGCAGCCTGATATTCTCCTGCCATAATGCCTTACAACCCGCTTTTGACGCAACTCCCCCAAAAACGCGAAGACATCGCCAGAAACAGGTATCCCCAGCCAGGCAAAGGCTTTGCTGTCAGACAAAAAAAACGACCATGAATCCATGATCGTCTCTTTTTTGCCACTTTCTGCTGTGAGAGAAAAGGGCTTACTTGTTTTTGAGCCTTGGCCGGTCAACCAGAACCGGAATCTTGCACAGCGAAAGCACTTTGGATGTAACGCTTCCCAAAATCAGCTGTCCCAGCCCGGAGCGGCCATGAGACCCCATAAAAATCAGCTCGCAATTCTGGCTCTCCGCCACTTTGACAATCGCATTCGCCGCACTGTCAGAAAACGCAAAATGACTTGAATATTTCAGACCGGCTTTTTCCGCTGCCTCTTTGATCGGCTTGAGATACTCTATCCCGATTTTTTTCATCAACTCCTGGTACTCTTCTTCGAGCGGATAGGTAGGCGGAATAATCTCGATATAAACCGGATACTGGTATTCCGGTGCGACATAAATGCCGATCACCTCGGAATTATTGTCTGCAGCAAAGGCAACACCATCAAGCGCTGCTGCCAGGGATGTTTCGGAACCATCTGTCGGAATCAGAATTTTATTAAACATAACTCGCCCCTTTCGTCGATACTGCAGATATTATTCCTGCGGGTGTCTGGAGGTATTCTGAACGATAACCCCGCATTGCCGCAAGACTTTTCATCAAGACTTTATCAATGCCGCCATCATGCTGGCTGGATAAGCCCTGTTATTCAAGTTCCTCAAGACGGATGCGCGTTACCTTGCCCATCACCGTGCCGATTTTCTCGATTTTTCCGATGGCAGCATCGATATTTTTCTCCTGCGTCTGGTGCGTCAGGATAATGATATCAACCAGCGTCTCCCCTTCCAGCGGCTCTTTTTGCAGGAAAGCATCAATGGAAATATTCAGGTCCGCCAGGATACGGGTAATGTCGGCAAGAACACCCGGCTGGTCCCTGACCTTCATCCGCAGGTAGTAGCTGGTGGTGACTTCAGACATGGGAAGAATCGGCGTATTGTTCATCGCATCAGGCTGGAAAGCCAGCGCAGGCACCCGGTGCTCCGGGTCAACAGCCTCGACACGGGCAATATCAACCAGATCGGCAATGACAGCCGAAGCCGTGGGTTCGGCACCGGCACCCTTGCCATAATACAGCGTTGGCCCAACAGCATCACTGTTGACCAGGCTCCCGTCTGGGCCTGCCCACTCCTCCAGGGGCATCTGGCCCTTTTCCACCAGCAGCCTCAGCTTCTCGCAGAAA
>JAAZED010000343.1 GCA_012512465.1 Oxalobacter sp.
ACAGTGGCAATGGAATCGACATCCACATAAATTTCCTGGTTGTCAGAGGCAATGACATATTTCCAGTTTTCTGCATAGGCATTCAAAGAGAGCATGAAAAGAAAAAACAGGGCTACTTTTTTCATCGCTATATCTCCAGATTGTCAATCAGCCGGGTATCCCCCAGTCTGGCCGCCGCCAGCACAACAAGCGGCTCACCTTCTGCAATATCACCAGCGGTAGGCGGCTGCAGGTTGATCTGCTTGCGGATGGAGACATAGTCGGGAATCCAGCCGCGTTTTGCCAGGTTATCCATGGCATGTTTTTCCAGTTTGAAAACATCAGGATACTCCCCCTGAACCTGTGCTGCGACATATTGCAGCGTCTGGTACAGAAAAGGGGCTTCCTTGCGTTGTTCCGGTGAAAGATACATATTGCGGGATGACAGGGCCAGCCCGTCTTCGGCGCGATAGGTTTCTGCCGCGACGATTTCAACCGGCAAGGCAAATTGCCGGCACATGTTCCGGACAATCATCAACTGCTGGTAATCCTTTTTTCCAAAGACAGCTACCTTGGGGCTGATGCTGGAAAAAAGCTTCAACACAACGGTTGTGACGCCATTGAAGAAACCGGGACGGAATTTGCCTTCGAGCACATCTCCCAGGTTTTTCGGCGGCTGAACCCTGAATTCCTGTGGTTCGGGATACAGGTCTTTTTCTGTCGGGGCAAAAAGGACATATACCCCTTCTTTTTCCAGTTTTTCGACGTCCGCGCGAAAGGTGCGCGGATACTGGTCAAAGTCTTCATTGGGCCCGAATTGCAGCCGGTTGACAAAAATGGAGGCAACGACAGGGTCACCATGTTTTTTTGCCAGGCGCATCAGGGACAGGTGGCCTTCATGGAGGTTGCCCATGGTCGCGACAAAGGCTGTGCGCAACTGGCCGTGAAGCTGGTTTCGTAACTCTTCAATAGTGGTAACAATTTTCATGATTTAAAGCGGTAATCCGGAAAAAACATCAGAAGAACATCATTTTATGATGAAATGACATATCCATGCAGTAACTTTTTGGCCAAGTTATTCATAAGAGCCGGTCAAACGCACATAAACCGGTGCAAGGGGTTCGGCCTGGGTAATTTCGACCAGTGATTCCCGGGCGAGTTCCAGAAGGGCCAGGAAATGCACGATGACAACGGCAACGCCTTCTGCCACATCAAATAGGTCATAAAACTCAACAAAGCCGGTTGTCTGCAGGCGCCTCAAGATGATTGACATATGTTCACGAACAGACAGTCCCTGTTTGCCGACCGTATGGCTGGTGGTCAGCTTGCTCCGCCGAATGATTTCAGTAAATGCGTTGTGAAGATCAACAGGAAACACGTCCGGCCAGCGGGGAGCTGTGTCTTTGGGAATGGTGACGAAGGGGGAGAAAAAATCGTCACCGAGTTTGGGCATATCTTCGAGTTTGCCGGCAGCCAGTTTGATACGCTCGTACTCCAGAAGACGCCTGACCAGTTCGGCACGCGGATCTTCCGGTTCTTCAGCATCCTCGTTTTTGATGCTCGGCAGCAGCATCCGGGACTTGATTTCCACCAGTGCCGCCGCCATCAGCAGGTATTCTGCGGCCAGTTCAAGCTTGTGCTGACGTATCTGGTCAACATAGACCAGATATTGTGCCGTCAACTGGGCCATGGGGATATCTAAAATATTGAAATTCTGCCGCCGGATGAGATAAAGCAGCAGATCAAGCGGCCCTTCAAATGCTTCCAGAAATATCTCAAGTGCTTCGGGCGGGATATAAAGATCTGTCGGCAACTCAAAAACTGCCTCACCATACAGCCGGGCAAAGGCGATCTGTTTCGCCTCTGCTTCGGGCGGAGTGGAAGGGGCCTCTGATAGAACGGGGTCTGTCGCAGTCATGTCGGCTGAAAACGGTTTTAGCGATACGGGTTTGCCGGTTGTGGCAGGCGGGATTGCCTGTCGCGGATATAGGTATCAATATCAAAGGGTGCCTGATCCCACAAGCGCTTCAGTCCGGCTTCTTTTTTTGCAGGCAAGTCAGGATCATTTCCGGAAAGCTGCTCAAAGAGGTGTTCCAGATCAGATTGGTAAGTGGGCTGGCGCCAGAAAAAATTCATGCGGTTTTCCTGTTTTTTGCGTATTTTAACCTGCCACGCCAATCG
>JAAZED010000344.1 GCA_012512465.1 Oxalobacter sp.
GAAAAGCGAATCCCGTTTGTATATCTGCGAAGAAATAATCTGCATTTTCACCCGCTCAAGTTCAGCCTGCGATACCCCTTCCCTTGCAATCCGGGCAACCTCTGCGCGCAGGCGTTTTTCGAGTTCAGGGGTTTCTGTCCTGCCAAGCGGTACAGCGGCAAGCGTAAAAAGCGCCGGGCCTCTGGATGGCGTGGCATAACCTGCCGCAACACTGCTGGCGACTTTATCCTTGCGTACCAGTCTGGCAGACAGGCGGGCATTATCATAACCATCCAGGATGGCTGAAAGAACATCCAGGGCATACACATCCCGGTCATTTTCAATATCACGCAATGAAGGCACCTTGAAGGCCAGCACGACCATCGGATTTTCCGCAGGCGCCTTGACGGTAACGCGCCGTATGCCCTGCTGCTTTGGCTCTGTCTGCGGACGGCTCGGGATCACCTCACGGGCAGGAATATTCCCGAAATGTTTTTTTGCCAGGGCAAATACGTCCGCGGCCCTGACATCACCCACCACGACCATGGTGGCATTGTTCGGCGCATACCAGCGCTCGTACCAGTTTTTCGCATCAGCCGCTGTCATGTTTTCCAGATCGTTCATCCATCCGATGATCGGCCAGTGATACGGGTGTGCCACAAATGCTGCGGCATATACCGCTTCATCCAGAAGCGATGCCGGCTGGTCTTCCGTACGCAGACGTCTTTCCTCCATGACAACCTTGATTTCCTTGCCAAATTCTTCCGTGGTCAACAGGAGACTTTGCATCCTGTCAGCTTCCAGTTCCATCATCCGTTCAAGCTGGCTGTTCTGGATCTGCTGAAAGTAAGCGGTGTAATCCCTGCCGGTAAACGCATTGTCACGCCCACCAAGTGACGCCACCATCCGGCTGAATTCACCCTGTCCGTATTTTTTTGTCCCCTTGAACATCATGTGCTCCAGCACATGTGCCACACCGGTTGTCCCGCTGGTCTCATCCATGGAGCCGGCCTTGTACCAGACCATATGCACCACAACCGGCGAACGGGTATCTTCCCGGACAATGATTTTCATCCCGTTTTCAAGCGTAATGTCTTTCGCTTCCTGTGCGGACACGGTACCTGACATACCCAGCACAAAAAATAAAAGGCCCATCAGAATATTTTGAAATTTCATAGTGCCGGCTCTGCTAAAATGATGATTATTGTCAGACAGCAAAACGGCCTTTGCTGTCTTTTTAGTGATTACAGTATATTGCGCATCCATGTTCAGCTTTTTTCGAAAAAAAACCGAAACAAATGCCTCCGATGAGGCAAAAACAGACACACCTTCCACACCGGAAACAACAGAGAATCCCGCTGCACCAAGCCCGCAAACTGAAACTCACGTTCCTGATACTGCCACAAGCGCGCCGCCAAGCCAAGAACATCCGGCAGAAAATCGCTCATGGTTTGATCGGCTTAAAGACGGTTTATCCAAAACCTCAGCCAATCTCAATATTTTCGGCACCGTCATGCTGGATGACGACCTGTACGATGAACTGGAAATGGCGCTCTTGACATCGGACGCCGGTATTGAGGCTACGGAACAGCTTCTTTATGACCTTCGGGAGAAAGTCGGCCGGGAGCGTCTGTCACGACCGGAAGACATTCGTAACGCCCTGCGGGAACTCCTGACCGATATGCTCAAACCACTTGAGAAACGTCTTGAAATCGGCCGTCACCAGCCACTGGTCATGATGATTGCCGGCGTCAACGGCGCAGGCAAAACCACAACCATCGGCAAGCTGGCCCGCCATCTTCAGGCACATGGCCAAACGGTACTGCTTGCTGCAGGAGATACCTTCCGGGCCGCAGCCCGGGAACAGCTGGCCATCTGGGGTGACCGCAACCAGATTACGGTCATTGCACAGGAATCGGGTGACCCGGCTGCGGTTGCCTTTGATGCGGTACAATCTGCCAAGGCAAAAGGTATCGATGTTGTCATGGTGGATACGGCTGGCCGTCTGCCCACGCAACTGCATCTGATGGAAGAGCTGAAAAAAGTCCAACGCGTCATCGGGAAAGGCGAAACATCCGCACCGCATGAAGTGCTTCTGGTGATCGACGGTAATACCGGACAGAATGCGCTGGCACAGGTAAGGGCATTTGATGAGGCACTCACCCTCACCGGACTGATCGTCACCAAACTGGACGGCACGGCAAAGGGAGGCATTCTCGCTGCCATTGCCAAAGTCCGTCCCATTCCGGTTTACTTTATCGGTGTGGGTGAGAAAATTGAAGATCTGCAACCTTTTGTTGCCGAGGAATTTACGCGAGCGTTATTGAACTGAACCGCAAAACATGTCTGCCATGATCGAATTTTTTGATGTTTCCCGTTTTTATCCGGGCGATATCACTGCTGTCAGCAATATCACCTTCTCCATCCAGCCGGGAGAAATGGTGTTTCTGACCGGTCCCTCCGGCGCAGGCAAATCCACGCTGCTCAAAATGATCGCCGCCATCGAAAAACCGGATGACGGCACACTTACCGTCAATGGACAGGATATTGCCAACCTGAGACCGGCGGGCATTGCTTCTTTGCGCCAGAACCTGGGACTTGTCCTGCAACAGCAGGCACTGCTTGAAGACAGAACCATCCTGGACAATGTCATGCTGCCACTGATCGTAACCGGCACATCAAGAGCTGAAGCAGAAGCCCGCGCCAACGCAGCCCTGGACAAGGTTGACCTGGCAGATCGCGCCTGGTTTCGTCCGCAAACCCTGTCTGGGGGCGAACAGCAGCGGGTAGCGGTTGCCCGGGCGATCGTCAACAAGCCAAAAATCATCCTGGCAGATGAGCCGACCACCAATCTGGATCGGGAAAGCGCCGTCAAGGTCATTGATGCCATCAGCTTTTTCCAGTCGGCAGGTGTCACCTGTATTATCGCAACACATGATGGCCAGTTGCTTGAGCGGGCAAACCGGATTATTTATCTGAAACAGGGGCGGCTGATCAAATCCGAGCAGCGCGTCAGGCCTCAGACGGGAAGACCATGAGTAACTGGTTCAGACAGCATTTTTTCGCCATCGGTGACGCCTTTGCCCAATTGCGGCGTGCACCCGGCAATTATTTTTTCAATATTCTCGTCCTGTCCATGACGCTGGCTCTGCCGTTTGCCGGTGTCACCCTGCTGGAAAATCTCCAGACACTGACAGGCCGGATGGCCGTTGAACCTGAAATCAGTATTTTTCTGAATCTTGAGGTTTCCCGTGAAGATGCACAGGCACTCGAACAACCCATC
>JAAZED010000345.1 GCA_012512465.1 Oxalobacter sp.
ACAGTGAATATTCTTATCATCCTATGGAGTGTATTATGAAAAAAACCATATCCGTTTTGTTGGCGGGCCTTTTTGTGACTGCTTTTGCGCAGGCTGCCGGTACTTACATTGTTGACAGTACCACTTACGAAACCCGCCAGTCCGGCTATACGTACAGTCAGACGCCGGCAGGAGATATTGCCCGTGCCAATTATGCAAGAAACTACCAGGGCGCCTGGAATGATAACTGGTCACATCCGGAATGGGGTTATTCCAGTGAGGTATGGGGTACCTCTTCCACACTTGATGTCCTTGCTGACCCGAAAAGCCCATATAAAACCCAGAATACATTCAAGTATTAATCAAACCGGGTAATAAAAAACGGACTGAGGTGAAAGCGTCAGTCCGTTTTTTTGATTCCTTGCTGGTTATTGGATACCCAGCTCTTCCTTCATACGCGCCCAGATCTTTCTTTCTGCCTCTGGCGCCTGGGCCAGTGCCTGATGAATAAACGCATCAACATGGTCAATCTCTGTCGATTCGTTTTCTTCCATTCGGGGAAGGGATGTATCAGCAGAAAGCAGTGGTGGCTGTGAAAAGGAGAGTTTCAGCGTGGCTATTTCTTCCTGCATGATATGGTCAAAGGGTTCAGCTACTGTCGTTTTGCTTTGGTTGGTCGGCGTTTCCTTGTTTATCGTGTGTTTTGCTGAAATATTGCTGATACTCACCAATAGTCTCCTCATGCCAACTCATTCATTTGAAAAAACCATCATATCGCAAAGGGCATTGTCGAAAAGGCAAGGTAAGAGCCGTATTCATTCCCTATTTCTGAAGTTGTGCGGGTATACAGCACTCTGTTGTTACGTGCGCTGTATACCCGCTTCCGTTTTTCGCTATATGAATCACGAGTTAGTTCTATTTATGCAATGGGTGGGTGCGCGTAATATTGCCGAAGCAAAACAGACACACCTGCACGATATGAGGGGAAAGCAGGAGTAGGCGACGGTGGTTTTTTTTAGTGGGCGACCTGGTCTGCGTCTGATGCGAGCAGGTTGCTCACTTCTTCCTTGTTCAGGTCAAAAATATCGATGATGTTGCGGTTTTCAACCGTGATATAGCCATTCGTTGCGTGGTACGTGAGGTTTTGTACCGACATCAGGAGCGATCCTTCTTTTTCCGTATTGTTGCGCTCATAGACAATCGTGCCGATTATCACGTAATTATCGGGATGGTTGATACCGCTGATCAGACACTTACCAGTCAGGTTGATGCTGATGATTTTTGGGAAGGCCATTGCTGCTACCGTAAGAAAAGAGTGATACGAAGTCTGTAAGATGACTTTACCTCAAATCCGGAAAAGCTGCAGTAACAAAAAATATACTCACGGTATATTTTAAAAAGCAGCAGCAGGCTCATCCATTCGGGGTGAAACGCTTGAGTGCCTCCGCATATTCCATGGCATCTTCCACCTGTGCTGCCAGATGCGACATGGTGGCGCTGAAAGTTTCTGCCCTTGTGGTGCAAAAAAAGCCTGCTCATGAACGGTGAGGTCAGCATAAAGCTGCAACTGCTGGCGGATAACATACAGCGCATCCCGCAGGTGCTCTACGGCATCAAAAAGATCATTGTCAGGGGCGGGCATGGCATTCTCCGTACCGAAAAGAATTCATTGCGGATCGGGTGGGCGGAACCGCGCGGGTTAGCAGACCGGAAACATAGGCAACCGACGCACCCGAAGGTAATGAGATGGGCACCTCCCTCCCATGTTGGATAAATTAAAAAATCAAAAGAGCAACCAACAACCAGGAGAAAGATAATGGAAAACCGGAATGTCATCGGGCTTGATCTGGCCAAAAATATTTTTCAGGTACATATTGCCGACTCAAGAGGGAAAAAAGTAAAAACCATGCGACTCAGGCGAAACCAATTAATCACAACACTTGGCATGCAGTCTCCCGCACTCATAGGCGTAGAAGCTAGTGGCGGCGCCCATCACTGGGCCAGAGAATTACAAAAACTGGGGCACGAAATAAAAATCATGGCACCACAGCATGTCAAACCCTATGTCAAAGGCAATAAGACAGATGCGCGTGATGCTGAAGCGATCTGCGAAGCGGCAGCTCGACCTGCAGTACCTAAAATACGAGTACGCAACGTAGATCAACAACAAATCCAGGCTTTGCACCGTACTCGTGAACTATGGATGAAGCAGCGAATAGCAACATCCAATCAGGCAAGAGGATTACTTACGGAATTTGGTTATATCTTTCCGGTCAGCTACAGGAAGTTGCTGAATGATATACCTGTCTGGCTGGGCCAGCCAGATAACCCGGGTATCTTGCAACAGCTCATAGAAGAGCTGTATCAGCAACTGCTTCACCTGGATCAGAAAATTCAGCATATAGAAGCCAGGCTAAAAGCATTTCTCAAGGAAGACCCAAAAATTCGTCTTATTGAAAGCATTCCCGGCATTGGGTTGCTAACGGCAACTGCTTTTATTGCCAGCTTTGGAGATGCCAGCAGTTACAGTAGCGGTCGAAAACTCGCAAGTGCAATAGGACTAACCCCCAGAGAATACAGTAGCGGAGAAAAGCGTGTAAGGATGGGAATCAGCAGGCGCGGCAACCCTTACCTGCGCTCATTACTTGTTCATCGTGCCCGTGCGGTTCTGATTAATCGAAAGAAAAAACCTGAAAACGACTGGATTGAGCAACTGGTGGCAAGAAGAGGATACAACGTAGCAACGGTCGCTTTGGCGGCAAAGAATGTACGAAGAATTTGGGCCATATTGCAAAGTGGCGAAGTGTATGACCCCGATCATGAAATCAAACGAGAACTGCAATCGGCTTAATGGTAAGGTTATTGGAAGGGTAATGTTTGTTTCAACCGAGATTTAAAGTTTTTAAAGTATGGCGTAGATAAAGGGACGGAGGACAATCAGAAAATTGCCAGGAACAGAAGATGGAACACAGGTCAGACCGGGGTTATTGCATATCGAGCGGGGCAATGGATCATGAATCCGAGAAGGTGAAAGAGCAATAACCAGCGTATCTCATCATGAGTCAGCAGCCATATCAGGCTGCATCAAAGACCGTATATATGGCTGCAGCGACCTCCGTGCCCTATCAACTGTCTCTTGCAATTCGGGAGGTGTCCATATATGCCCCACACGGCCTGCCCATAGGGGAGGGCATGTGCACGGAGGAAAAAACCGCCTGGGGCGGTCGTCCGCCTTTGCTAGGGCTGTCAAACCCTGTCCCTGTTTTCTCCAGGGACAGGCACAGGATAGCTTTTCGCTGTTGTACGCGTCAAGCAAAAAGCCATGCGCATAGGGAGAGAAAAGGGAGAAGGGGGTATTGGCAGAAAAGAAAAAGAAGAATTGGTCAGAAGAGATTGACCTTGATCCGCCAAGAAGCTATTATTTCACGTTCAGCGGAGAGGTGGATGAGTGGTTGAAGTCGCACGCCTGGAAAGCGTGTATAGGTTAATAACCTATCGGGGGTTCGAATCCCCCTCTCTCCGCCAAAAAACAG
This sequence comes from Oxalobacter sp., assembly GCA_012512465.1. Classification (GTDB taxonomy): domain Bacteria; phylum Pseudomonadota; class Gammaproteobacteria; order Burkholderiales; family Burkholderiaceae_D; genus Oxalobacter; species Oxalobacter vibrioformis. The sequence goes on from JAAZED010000345.1 coordinate 3,513, forward strand.
TCCGCAGATGTCCGCAAAGATACGAAAACCCGCTAAAATGCTAAGTTGAAGTAGTTTGAATCTAATCTGACAGTTATCTCTTGCAAAGGAGAGAGTTACCGGTTTTGATATGGGTGTCGAATCCGTAAACAAAACCTTAAGGAGGTAACTCTCATGTTACATACTACCAATCCGATCATCAAACACAAAGTCGGGCTGCTTAATCTGGCATCCGAGCTCAATAACGTATCGAAAGCCTGCAAAGTCATGGGCGTATCACGAGATACGTTTTATCGCTATCAGGAACTTGTAGAACAAGGTGGCGTGGATGCGCTGATCAACCAGAGTCGACGAGTACCCAACCACAAGAACCGGGCAGGTTTCAGCAACCAGGCGCACGGCGCGCTCGATGACT
>JAAZED010000032.1 GCA_012512465.1 Oxalobacter sp.
GTATCAACCTGTCCTATGACAATGGCCCGTTCATGGCAACCGCCAACTACAGTCGTGTTGCAGATTCCAATGATTCCGACACCTGGAACATTGGTCTAGCCTATAAATTCGGTCCGGCACGTGTCTCTCTGCTGTATGAAAAAACCAGTGACGAAGGCTGGAGCGGCGGCGGTGGCAGCCGCCCTGCACCAAGAGACGGTTTAGCACGTCATGGTGGTGACTCGGATCTGTGGCTGCTCGGCCTGGAATGGGACATTGGTCCAGGCCAGCTTGATGCATCCATACAGTACATGGACTTCGATCCAAATGCCAGTAGAGCCCTTGGTGCAGACGATGCAGACGTTTATAAGTATGCCATCGGCTACACCTACAACCTGTCCAAGCGCACCTCTGCTTACGCACAGGTTGCCTACACCGACTTTGACGAGAAATCAGCCGGCAATTTCTACACCGGCATGGATCGCAGCGATATGTGGGGCTTCCAGATCGGTATGACCCACAAGTTCTAATCGAGTCTGCTGATGGCTTGAAGGCTTTGTCAGGATGAGAAGCCTTCAAACAGAAAGAAAATTAAAAAACGCACATGCAAGCATGTGCGTTTTTTATACCGCTCATTTCCTCAGCCCAGATCATCAAGGACGCGCCGCCGAAATTTAACACCCAGCTCTTTGGCAATCCCCGCGCATGCAGCAATATCAACCCCCGGCAAACCATCCACCGCTGTAACCGTCACATCCGCTCCGGCTGCTTTTGCGCTTTTGATGAATTCCAGCATGGAGGCGTAAGTACCGGGTAATTTGGGATTGCAATGGCGGTTATAAACTTCCTCATTTTGCGCGTTAAGCGAAACCGACATGGACTGGATATAGCGGGCAAGCTCCGGGGCAACATCGCGCCCGTGCACAATATTGGCCACGCCACTGGTATTCAGGCGAAGTCTGGCGCCCTTTTCCCGTAACGCACGGGCAACTTCCAGCAGCACATCAAGCCGCATGGTCGTCTCACCCATGCCGCAAAACACGATCTCATCATAATCCGCCGGATTACCTGCCGCTTCAATCAGTTCTTCAACTGTCGGCTCATAACGAAGGCGCATGTTATATTCGCGCACACTCCATTCGCCATTGAATTTCGGACAAAACCGGCAACGCAGGCTGCACCGGTTTGTCACGTTCAGGTAACGGTTGTTGCGAATGGTATAGCCAATCACTTCTTCCGGTTTTATTGCGACATCGGTCATCTGAAATTCTCCTGTAACCCTGCTTTCGCCGTCATCTGATTGGACAGCAATCCGGCGGAATCATTTCATGAACATGCTGATCAGCACCATGACCAGCCCGACATTAATCGCAATGTTCAGCTTTCGGGCCACCTTGCCATAGGCACGCAGGATATTGGCCAGCATCCAGCCCCCCCAGAGCAATATCTCACCGCCCCCGCGAAAAAGCTGTGTATCTGTTTCTGCAACCTGAACGCGATAAATACCCTGGGTCAGAAATGCCAGGCAAATCAAGGCAAGAATAAGACGAACGGGTTTTTTATTCACAAACTCCCAGAACGCCTGCATATTTGGATTCATTTCAATTTCCTTTGCGCATCATACGGATGCGTATCCGCACGGTTACCTTATATGTAATATACATATATGAGGTAATTGGGCTTTTATTCAACTGTAACCGATTTTGCCAGATTGCGTGGCTTGTCCACATCGGTTCCACGAACAAGCGCTGCGTGGTATGCCAGCAGTTGAAGCGCCACCACATGCAATAACGGGGAAAGCACACCATAATTTTCCGGCAGGCGGATCACATGGATTCCCGGCTCGGAATGAATATGCGTATCAGAGTCGGCAAAGACAAAAAGCTGGCCACCGCGCGCCCGGACTTCCTGCATATTCGACTTCAGTTTATCCAGGAGGTCATCCCTTGGCGCCACCGTCACTACCGGCATCTGCTCGGTTACCAGCGCAAGCGGGCCATGCTTGAGCTCACCGGCCGGGTAAGCCTCGGCATGGATGTAGGAAATTTCCTTCAGTTTCAATGCACCTTCCAGCGCAATCGGATAATGAAGACCCCGCCCCAGAAAAAGGGCGTTTTCATACCGTGAAAAAGATTCTGCCCAGGCAATGATCTGGGGTTCCAGCGCCAGTACGGCTGAAATAGCCGCCGGCAAATGGCGCAATTCGCGAAGATAATCCGCCTCCTGCTGCGGATTCAGGCGCCCCCGCAAGCGGGCAAAAACCAGCGTCAGCAAAAAGAGCCCGGCAAGCTGGGTGGTGAACGCTTTTGTAGAGGCAACCCCGATCTCGACACCGGCACGCGTAATGTAGGCCAGCTCACATTCGCGCACCATCGCACTCGTTGCCACATTACAGATCGTCAGGGTGTGTGCCATTCCCTGTTCCTTGGCATGCCGGAGTGCCGCCAGTGTATCCGCTGTTTCACCGCTCTGGGTGATCGTCAACACCAGTGTATTCGGGTTAGGCACGCTACTACGGTAACGGTACTCACTGGCAATTTCCACATTAACCGGAATTCCCGCCTTGGCTTCCAGCCAGTATTTGGCTGTCAGGCCGGCATAATAACTGGTGCCACAAGCAAGAATCAGGATCGAGTCAACCACTTCAAAAACTGTCTGGGCATTTTCGCCGAAAATCCGTGGCGAGAAGTCCTCGATTCCCTGAAGCGTATCTGCCAGCGCCTGAGGCTGCTCGAAGATTTCCTTTTGCATGTAATGCTGGTAAGGGCCAAGCTCGGCAGCCGCCGTATAAGCCTGAACAATACGGACTTCACGCAGTGCCGTTTTGCCATCCGCATCATAAATATGGCACTGGTCAACGTGCATGTCGACAATATCACCATCTTCCAGATAAATGATCTGATCTGTTGTGCCGGCCAGTGCCATCGCATCCGATGCAAGGAAATTTTCCCCCTCACCTAACCCTACCACCAGCGGGGAATTTTTTCTTGCCCCTACCATGCGAAGCGGCTCATCGCGGCAAATCACGGCAATGGCAAAAGCGCCGGTCAGACGACTGACCGCCTGTTGCACGGCTTCGAGCAGATTGCCCTGGTACAGCGAATCAATCAGATGGGCCATGAC
>JAAZED010000346.1 GCA_012512465.1 Oxalobacter sp.
AGGCTGATATGCCTCTAAATAGCGCAAATGAGTCCAGATACAGATATCTGCCCCCAATGACACGTCATAAATTTTTCTCACGCCTTTTTGCTTCAGCCATGCCAGGATATTTTTCCATTTGGAAAAGTTGGATTTGTTGGATTTGAGTGAAGGCGCGGTAATAAGAGAAAGCGGAACACCACGGTCAAGATCGTCGAAAAAACGTTCCAGATCATCTTCATAAGACCGGGCACCATGTCTACATACCTGGATGCATCTTCCACAGGCAATACACTGGGCATCATCAACATCAACCTTGATATTGCCTTGTGCATCCTGATATGTCAGATTGGCCGTCTTGATCGGACCTTCTCTGACACAACGATTACAGCCGACACAATTTTCCAGATTTTATCTGATAATTTTTCTCATTAGAAATATCCGGTACTGGTGCTTGGCCGCTTGATATTTGGTTGTCTTTAATCAACTTTTATCAAGATAGAAGAGCACCATGATTTATTCCTGCTTTACCACATTTAATTCACGGTTTCCCCACGCATCCAGAGTCAAATGGACATTATTTCAGCGAATTCAGCTTTTTCGCTTCGTTAAAAAACGGGTTGCCCGGCAAGAGAGAAAAACAGGCAGGCCCAGCCGGAAAATGAAAACGTGCGTTTCAGTAATTTCATTAAAAGCGGTGATGAAAACGATTGGCCTGCAACAGAGGATTCGCCCCTTGACCTGCGGCTTGGCAGCATGTAAAAAGCACTCGCACTGAATTCAGTAAAACCCAAGCGTTTTATTTTTAAAATAAAATTATCACGTTATTGATCGGCTTTATCTGGCGATGTATAGTTAAATTCAGCTGCTTTCCTCATATGGAGGTCGTTTCCCGGGCTCTGGATTTTGGCCTGGACATCGTATTCATCTTTGGGTTTTAAGAAAGCTTTCCTGCCAAATTTCAATTGGAGGCTTTTATTTTGGCGATAAAGAAACGAAATACTGCAAAGCTGGATCAACTGGTTGCCGGCGCAAATAAAGGGGCAAAATTACGCGCACAAGGTTATCGTGAGCGCGCCCTTCAGATCTATCCATGGATTTGCGGCCGTTGCGCGCGTGAATTTACTCACAGCAATCTGCAACAATTGACAGTTCATCATCGCGACCACAATCACGACAACAATCCTCCCGATGGCAGTAACTGGGAACTGTTGTGTCTGTACTGTCATGACAATGAGCATTCGCGCTATCTTGAAGCTGATCGGCATAGTGCCTCACAACAAGGCAAAACGCCTGCGCAAGCGGCGACACACAACCCTTTTGCCGCACTTGAATCGCTCCTGAAGAAGCAGCAGGAGAAATAACCCAAATCATTGAAAGGCTGGCCTGCCCTACACGATTCGAACGTGTGACCTACGGCTTAGAAGGCCGTTGCTCTATCCAGCTGAGCTAAGGGCAGTGCATGTGATATTGCGCGACATCCCGAAAATCCTGAATGGACTGGATCGCACAAGGAAAAGCAGCCGAAATCATACCATATTTACCTGTTGTTTAGCCTCCCGGCTTATCTTCTGCCCCCTGATGCACTCCCCCAATTCCGCTTGAAAGCAACATCAGCAGTAAATCTTTCATAAGGCTGGCTTAAAGTATTTTTCTTTTCTGCCGTAATAAATACGTATGGAGTAAAACCTGAGGAAAAATCATGGATGTATCCAGTATCGCCAGTTGGTCCACCCAAATGGCAAATGAAAAAACAGCAGTCGCTGTTGAAGTTGCCATGCTGAAAAAATCAATGGATCTACAGGAAATGAGCGTTGCGCTTCTGCTTGAGGCAGTACCGTCGCTTCCGGCGAATCCGAATATCGGGCGTAATGTCAATACAACCGCCTGATCAGGCATGAGCAGGAAAAACAAAAGGGTCAGCTTTATCCGCTGACCCTTTTTACATGCGCCCCTTTATCTTGCTTCCTGTTTTTCCGGATCAAACAATTTGTTCTGTTTGACCGCTTCAATATCTTTTGTTCCAGCCAGAATCATCGTGGTGGTCAATTCCTTGTTCAATTGCTGAAAAACGTCATTGACACCCTCCGAGCCCCCCAGGATCAGTCCATACAGGGCAGGCCTTCCAATTGCAACAATATCCGCACCACTGGCCAGTGCCTTGAATACATGAGTACCTCTTCTCACACCACTGTCAAAAATAATGGGAACCCGCTTATTGACCGTTTTGGCAATAATGGGAAGCATATCGAAAGTGGCAGGCGCACCGTCCAGCTG
>JAAZED010000347.1 GCA_012512465.1 Oxalobacter sp.
CGCCAATCAGTTTGCTATTATGTTTAAAGAGCGCTTTACTAACGCGCTCGTTTGAAAATGTTTTTTTAACCAACACACAAAATTTCTGACACTACCTCTTTGGTTATTGCCGATCTTCACCTTCTTCCATACTCTCCTTAACAATCCTCTCATAATCTAGGCCCATTACCTCGCGTGACATCTCTTCAGCGCCATGCAACAAGTAGTTCTGGATAAACATCTGAATAGGCCCGATTTTATCCGGTGCGCCAGCCGAGAATCCTTTTCCGATACCGGCATATATCAGACTTAACATGCCTGCCTGTACACCGGCTCGTCTGCCTTCGGCCTGAATGAAGTCATTTCGGGCAACGTCATAGGGCTGGCTGGTGTTTTTGAGGTATTCGTGAAACTTCGGGTTGTTGTCCACCATTTCCGGGGTTTTTATAAGGGTATTGACCCTTTCTGCCGCCCCGAGGTTGAAGGCCCGTGTGCCGATATAGGTAAACTCGGTAAAGAAGGTGGCACCTTTGCTGAGGTTGCCGACAGCGGTCAGCTTGTTGGGAAGAGCGAGACTCACCATGGTGGGGACGAATTTTTCAAAGAAGTCGCCTGTCATTTTGTCAGGACGGAGAAAGGCACTGCGGCTGGGATCACTGGTGAAGTATTGTAAATCATTGTACGAATCACTTCTCAAGTCTTTGAGCATGTTTTTTCCATCATCGAAGAAGCTGTAGACCTCGCGTTTGGCATAGTTGGCGTATTCGCGGTTATCTTTGATTTCTTTGGCCCAGGCAGCGGTGTCGTTGCCGTGGGTAAGCCAGCTCATCTGGTAGCCGAAGGCCATGACTTCGGGCGGCGGATAGCCCTGCATCATGGTCATGAGGGTATTGGCAGCTTCCTGCCCGATGTTGAGTGACCCGGTATAGACGCTTGCCATGATGTCAGTAACGCCTTTTCCGTATCCGGTGCTCTCCAGGCTTTTCATGGCCTGGGCGGTTTGTTCGATGTGAGCATAATTGAGGTCGCTGCCTTTTGCCATGTAAGAGAGGATGTCTTTACCGAGGTCGGTTGCCTGCTCTTTCAGATGGCGCGTGGAGAAGCTGCCTCCTGCAAAGCCCGTGTTACCGATGGTGTCGTAGCCATGGGATGCGCCATAGCGGTCGAGTATGGGGTATGCCTGTTTTTTGGCAAGTTCGGGGTCCCACTTGATTTCTTTGCCGGTTCTCAAGGTGTTTTCAACCTGTTCTCTGGCGTATTGTCTTTCGTAGTTGCCATACCAGCTATTGAATGCGGGGTCAAAGCGGGCATTCCGGGAATTGAGTATTGCCTGCGCCTTGTCAGATGCGGCACGGTAGGGGACATCGGAGGTATTGTTCACGATTGCCGAGAGATTGTCCGCCATTTGCTGCCGCCACTGTGAGGATCGCAGCTTGGCGATGAACAGGGACGGATCCATGATTTCGGCTTCTTTCCTGACTTGTAGCCCGAGTTTGCCGGTCTGATCACTTTCCGCTCTGTCAGCTTCGGCTGTCCGATTAAGCTGCTCTGAGAGACCATCAGGGGTAAAGGTGCCTTCTTGCTGGATGCGTAATCCGAGGGTGCCGGTTTGGGCACTGGCTTTTCGTTGGGGGTCAGAAAGCTGGTTAATGTTTCGTGCCATTTCTTCAGGATTGACCCGGACTTCCTGTTGAACACGCAGGCCAGGGTTTCCTGTATTTTCGCTTTCACTCCTCTCGTCCTGTGACAGTTGATTTAGCTGTCGCGCGACTTCTTCGGGATCGATTTTCGCTTCCTGCTGGATACGAATACCGAGATTGCCAATATCTTCACTTGATGCGCTTTCAGATCGTGATAATTTGTTGATCTGATTTGCGGCTTCTGCCGGATTTACCCTGACTTCATCTTTGATCCGCAATCCAAGGGTTGCGGTGCTTTCGCTATCCTGCAATGCAGGCTGAACCATCCGGTTTAACGCGGCTATACCCCTGTCGATTCCTGAGGGGCTTTCTGCCTTGAGTTTGGCATACGGTTTTGCCGGTTCTACCTTGACTGCCGTGACAGTGGGTTGCACCACTGGTTTGACGGGTTCAACTTTGACAGGTTTGACGGTACTATCGGGAACAACTAGCGGCTCGATTTTGGGTGCCTGGTAAAGATCAGCCGGCAAACCACCACCATCCCCGCCACCCGTTGCACCCAGGCTGCCTGTCAATTTTTTCGCGTAATTGTCCAGCGAAAAATCCATCTTGAATCCTTCATCCATTTTCCCGGTTTTGAATGGATCGTCCGATGTGAAATCCTCGTCAAGAATGCCCATAAAAGCCTCCTGTGATCGGGTTGATTTTTATGATGCGCATCATTTTTTCACCTGCCTGTTTGGTTCTGAAAAAAACGGGGAGGATCAAAGACCCTCCCCGAAAAGATCGCCTACATGAAGAAAGACATGAACATGGGAAGTTCACGCTTTCTGTTATACAGGATAAAATCTGCGCGGTCACCTATTATTTTTAATTAAATCAAAGCGTTACAACAAGAATCGTTTCACAGTTGGTTCAACGAATCGTTTAACGAACCGTGAGGGAGGAAAAAAGACGGGCAGGGGATAACTCACTGTTTTTTAAAGTGAAATTGACTGAATCCGCATGAATGGAAGGAAAAAAATTTTGAATCAGCACGGGGCCTGAATTTTATGTAAAAAAATTCAGGCGATGTTGTGTGGTTGCGACAGATTCACTTTGAAGGAACCATCAGCACAGATGCCCTGCTACTTCGCGGTTTCCTGCATGATCATCAGCATCTGTTCAGTCGCCGTGCCGGAGGAAATCGCCGCCTGCTCAAACCATTTCAAGGCCTTTGCACGGTCTTTCTTCACGCCCCGCCCGTCGCGGTACATCATGCCCAGCCCTTCCTGGGCACTTGCTATCCCTTCATCAGCCGCCTTTTCATAGAGAGCAAACGCCTTTTTCTCATCAGACGACACCCCCTTACCTGTGGCATACAGGGTGCCCAGCGCCGCTTCGGCTTCGGCATCACCCTGCTCGGCAGCAAGACTGAGCCAGGTGGCGGCTTCAGCCGCATCGGCTGCCACGCCCCGTCCCTCCAGGTACGCCAGCCCGAGCCGCCGCTGGGCGGGCACCAGAAGCCCCGAGGCCGCCAGCCGGTACCAGGCCACCGCCTGCTCCGGGTCAGCCGGCACGCCCGCGCCCTTTTCATACGCCAGCCCCATCACATACTGGTCGCGCGCATCCCACTGCTTTACCGGCATATCCCGCTTGCCGGGCGCCGAAGCGATCAATTCTTCCTCAATAAAGTACGCCTTGCCGTACCAGTTGCGCTTGGCCTTTGCCCGCTCATACCAGAGCCTCGCCAGCTCCGGGTCACGGCGTGGATGCGCGCCGTCATACCATGCACCCAGCGCTACCTGCGCCGGGGCATATCCCAGCTCTGCCGCCTTGTCGACCCACGACACCGCCTGTTCATCATCATCGGCGACGCCCTTGCCGTCAAAATACGCCATACCCAGCAGGTACTGCGCTGGCGGATAATTCTGTTCCGCTGCCCGCGTCAAAAGCTGCCCAGCCTCCCGGTAAAACACATTCATCCGGTTGGCAGAGTCACTGTCCCCGAGCCAGTTAAACACCAGCCCCAGCAAATACTGCGAGCGGGCATCGCCCTGGTCTGCCCCGGCCTGCAGGCTGGCCAGCGCCTTGCCGTATTTTTCCGCCGTGCTCACCCACAGCGGCATGGCGATAAAATCCAGCCCGGCAACCGACGCCTCCTCACGCATCGTGTCGAGCACGGTCTTTGCCATCTGCCCGATATCTCCCGGCTGCTCGGCGGCAAATCCCAGCCACATCCGGGCCACCGCAATATCCTGCTCCACCGTAATGCCTTTCGCATACAGAAGGCCCAGTTGGAATTGCGAGAGACCATAGCCGTTTTCCGCTGATTTCTGCAGCCAGCGGCGCATGGCGTCATAATCCTGTTTTACCCCCTCCCCGGCGGCATACATGATCGCCATCTGAAGCTGCCCTTCCGCATTGCCCTTGTCAGCTGACTTTTTGAACCACTGCACTGCCTTTGCCGGGTCTTTCTTCACCTTGTGTCCCAGCCGGTACATGTACCCCAGCATCAGCGCCGCATTGTCATCCCCCTTATCGGCTTTTTTTGCCAGCGTGGCCGGGTTGGCCTGCTGCTTGAAAATCGACAGGGCAGCAGGTGAAAGTCCCTTGGTATCCATCGTCTTTCCTCCTTGTGCCCAGGCAAAGGGCGCAGACATGAGAAGCGCCAGCCCCCAGAGCATGACAGCTTTCCTTACCCCGATTCCCACAGGCCTGTCCATCACTCCTCCTTCTCGTCGCCCTTGAGCTTTTTCAGCCGGATGGCAGATTCGGCATCCCCGCGGGCTGCCGCCTTCTCAAACCAGAATCTTGCCTGCGCAGCGCTCCTGCCGACACCCAGTGCATTTTCAAACGTATCGCCCAGCTCGTATTGTGCCTTCACATACCCCAGCCCGGCAGCATACCGCAGCCAGAAGAGGGACTTCTGGTAATCCCTCTCTATCCCGTCCCCGTCCTTGTACGCCAGCCCGATCCGGTATAAAGAGGCGGCATCCGCACGGGAAGCCGCATCCCGCAGCTTTGCCTCATCGCATTCCGGACGCTGGGGAAAACGGCGGCAGGTATCCGCTATCCTGTCCAGCCGCCTGATCGCATTGGCATTGCCCATCCCTGCCGCATACACATACCACCTGCCGGCTTCCACCCAATCCTTGTCTACCCCCTGCCCGGCCTCATACATCCCGCCCAGGTTAAATGCCGCCATCGGATGTCCCTGCATCGCCGCCTTCCTTGTCCATTCCAGTGCCTGTGCATAGCTGTCTTTTACCGTGCCATCGCCAGGAAAGAGATAAGCCACATTGTACTGGGCCTCTGCATCACCGTTTTCAGCCGCCTTCATCAACCACTGATGTCCGGTGTCGTCATTCCTTGCAAAACCGCTTCCCCTCAGATAAGCCAGGCCAAGCTGGCGCTGTGCGAGAGCATCATTGGCTTGCGCCTGCCTGAGAAGCGCAGCACGTTTTTCCGGATCAGCCATCCTTGCCGTCAGCTCAAACTCATCCAGAAACCTCAGGCGATGAATAGCTGACGGACTGCCCGCCTTTGCCGCCAGATCATACCAGCCACGCGCGGCCTTCACATCCTTTGCCGCTCCCTGGCCGGTTTCCAGCATCATCCCCAGGTTGTACTGCGCCATCCGGAAACCCCGGTCCGCCAGCTTTTTCACCAGGCCATAAGCTGCCACCGGATCGGCCTTGACCCCCTGCCCCCGCGAATACAGCATCGCCAGCGTGAGCATCGAATGAACATGCCCCTCTTCAGCCGCAGCGGCAAACCATTTCACAGCGTCCGGATAACTCTGGCGGACGATTTTTCCCTCCAGGTACACCGTCCCCAGCCTGTAGCGGGCCACGTCATAGCCTTCATTGGCATCCCTTACTAGGCGCGTCAATTTGTCGCGCTCAATGGCAGACAAGGGCCGTCTCGTGCGTATCTGCGCATCGGCATCGCTCAACGGCAAAAACATCACCACTGCCAGGAGCATTATTGCCCCTGCCAGCGCCGGTCGTTTTACCGCCCGCTGCCTCATTTCCTTTTCTTGCCGGCGGCTTTTTTACGCGCGGGCTTTGCTGCGGGAGCCGTTTCCTCAGACATGACAGCCACCTCACCCGGATCATCCGTTGACTCCCGGAAAACCCCGCCCTCATGGGGAGAGTCTTTTGCCGGCAGCGCATTCATCACCGGCGTAGCCGCTTCATCCACCGTCATCTCCGGCGCATCATCCCCGGCAGACGCTGCCTGGCCGTCGCCATCCAGTTGCCGCAACAGCACCGTTGCCAGCCGGTTGCCCTTTTCCGACGCCTTGAGATAATACGACCGGGCCACGGCGGTATCCCGCGAAACCCCGGTACCCGTCTCATACATCCGGCCCACATTCAGCATCGACATCACATGCCCGGCATCCGCCGCGCGTTTGCCCAGTTCAAACGCCTTTGCCAGATCCTGCTTTACCCCCTGCCCCCGGGCATACATCCCGGCCAGGCGGCCTTCTGCATAAATATTGCCCTGTGCCGCGCTCTTCTCGTACCAGGACACCGCTTTCGCATCATCCGGGTCTGTCCCCAGCCCGTATACAATCATCATCCCCAACGTATACTGCGCATCGGCGCTGCCCTCGTTCGCCTCCCGTTCCACGGCAGAAAACGCCTGCTGCATCTCCCCGGCAAACCCCTGGCCGTGCTTGTACATGTCGGCAATCTCGTGACGGGCTGCCGCATCATCCTGGTCTGCCGCCTTGATAAACCATGTCAGCGCCCGGCGAAAATCCTTCCTGACACCCTTTCCCCAGCGATAAAGACAGCCCAGCTCGTACTGCGACTTTGCCGTTCCTTTTTCCGCATTCGCCTTCAGCACTTCCACATCCGCCGCATCCGGCACGCCGGGCGCCATCACCACTTCACACGTCGTGATCTGGGCGTGCGCCACACCGGCGCCCGCCAGAAACACCCCTGCCATCACTACCGCAAACAGGCCACGCCTGACCGAAAAAAACATCATTCACCCCTTTCCATGCGTTCCAGGCGTTCCTTCGCCTTGCCATTGCCACGCTCTGCCGAGCGCCGGTAAAAATCCATCGCCTTTGCGCGGTCCTTTTCCGTGCCCTCGCCCATCTCAACCATCCGCCCGATCACCAGAAGCGCCCGATCATGCTGCTGGGCTGCCGCCTTGTCCAGCCATGAGCGCGCCCTGATGTAATCCTGCGCCACACCCCGCCCGCGGTAATACATCATCCCGAGGCGAAACTGCGCATCCGCCAGCCCCTGGTGCGCAGCCATCTCCAGCCACTTTATCGCTTCGGCATAGTTCCGCGGCACACCCAGCCCATCCCGGTAAATCATCCCCAGCCTGAACTGCACATCCGCATTGCCCGCCTCACCCTGCTTTCTCAGCACGGCGATCCGCGCTTTCTTTTCTTCCTTGTCCTGCACCTCATCCCAGGCCTGCAGGTCAAAAAACTCATGCCGCGCCAGCCTGTGCCGCTGGCCCGCAGCGCGCCCCAGCCAGCCCTTTGCCTGCGCGCGGTCTACCTCTACCCCCCAGCCATACCGGTAAAGGCATCCCAGTTTGTACTGCGCATCGGCATCATTTCCCTCTGCCGCCTTCCTGATCGCAGCAATCCCTGCCTTGTCCGGCCTGCCATCGGCAAACGCCGCCTCACACGAACTACCCTCCTC
>JAAZED010000348.1 GCA_012512465.1 Oxalobacter sp.
CTGTTACCCAGTATTTCAACGAACATCCCGGTGATGGCACCTAATCAGCGGGATAATCCCCTAAAACTGTACCTGGATTCCCTGCAGCGCTATCGCGAATTGCCGGAAGATACACTGGTTTTACCCTGTCATGGCCGTCCTTTTATCGGTGCGCATCAACGGGTCGACTTTCTGGAAGAACACCATCGCAATCGCTGCAATGTCATCCTGGAGGCGATTGGGCAACCAAAGACAGCCTGCGAACTGCTGCCTATTCTCTTTGACTGGGGGGAGCTCGACACCCATCAGCTCATGTTTGCCATGGGTGAATCCATTGCCCACCTGAATTATCTGGAAGCGCAGAACCGCGTAAAGCGGGTTGAAGATCAAGAAGCCGGGATTGTCCGTTTTCAGATCGTTTGAGTGCGTAAAACGGCGCTTGTCTCAATAGCTGAGTAACTGCAGCAGCCAGGGCGTTAACAAGCCAGTTAACGTGCCATTTAGTATCAGCCCCAGACTGGAATAGGCCCCCTGACGGGCATTTTTTTCCATCGCATGAGCCGTCCCAACCGCATGGGCAGCAGCACCCAGGGCCAGCCCCTGGGCTATCCGGCTTCGCACACGAATCAGCTTCAGAAAGGGCAGGCCAACTATCGCGCCCAAAATACCAGTCAAAATCACAATGACAGCCGTCAGTGCCGGAATACCACCGAGCACACGTGATACTTCCATCGCAATGGGTGTGGTCGCGGATTTGGGTGAAAGCGAGACGCACACCTCAGGGGATGCCCCCAGCACGTAAGCAATGAAGATGGCGGAAAACACACCCACAACGCAAGCAGCCAGTTGTGAGGCAAAGATTGGCATAGCCTGTTTTTTGATCTGCTCGAGTTGCTGATAAAGCGGTACTCCCAGTGCAACGATGGCGGGTTTTAGCAGGAACGCAATATAGCGGCTGCCATTCTCGTAAGTGTCATAGGAAATATTGCCGGCTTTCAGAATCAGAATAATAATGGCAATAGACAGGAGAATCGGATTGAGCAACACCCAGCCCAGCCGTCGCTGCAGCAATTGCGCGCCCCAGAAAACAACGATGGTCAGCGTGATAAAGAGCACTTCACTGTGCAGGAAATGGCTCATGATCGACGACGAAAAAGTTGATAGGTCCAGCCTGTCACCGCCAGCACAATGAGCGTGCTGAGAATGGTGGCAACGGTAATGGGGAGTAGTTCTGCTGCAATCAGATCAAAATACAGCATGAGCGCGACACCGGGCGGGACGAAAAAAAGACCGAAGTGAGCCAGTAAAAAGTCGGAAATGCCCTTGACCCATTCCAGCCTGATCCAGCCAATGGTCAGGAGAAAGGCTAAAAGCAGCATGCCGATCAGGGACGATGGAAATTTGGTACCGGTCAGATCAACAACCAATTCGCCAAAAGCCAGACAGAGAAAAATGATGACACATTGCCTGAGCACGTGCATGGTATGCCTCTATGAAAAAGGATAACAGGCATACTTTACAGGATAATTTTGCCGAAAAAAACAGAAAAATCAGGTTTGCCGCAGACAGTCAGTGAAGGGATTGGCCATCCGGCCCGATTTGGTCAGAAGAGTTTTCAAAAAAGAGGCGCGTCAGTCCTTCCTGGCATTCCTTGCTGCTGGCTGCAGCGCCAGGATTCGATCTATCCCCCGAAGATATTGAACGGGCGCATTATCCTCGGCATCATCCATTTCCCTGAGGTGGGCATTGCCCTTGTCCTGGTATTTTTCATCAACCAGCGCATACACGAGATAAGGGGCAAAGTCACCTTTGGAGGGGCTGTCATGGATTTCTTCCCAGGTTATCTGGTCAATTTTCCGGTCATCAATCGGAGTCATGGCGGTTAAAACTTATTCAGATTCATTGTCGCC
>JAAZED010000349.1 GCA_012512465.1 Oxalobacter sp.
ACTGGTCGGCATGAATGGTCGGACGAAGCAGTAGCGCCACGCCAATGAAGCTGGCCAGTATGGAAAATACCAGACGCCATTCAAACCCCACTTTACGTTTTACAATCCCGATAAGGAAAAGAAAGGCCGCAATCCAGATCGGCGACATGTAATTCAGTGTCACGGCTGTGGCAAGCGGAAGAAACACCAGGGCATAAAACCACAGCCCGTGCGCCGTGACGCCAACCACGCCACGCCACAGGTGCTGCCAGAAAAATGCCGTGCGAAAGCTTCCCTTCCGGGCGAGCACCACAAAAAACATGAAAATCGCCCCGATAAGACTGCGATACATGACAATCTCGGGCGTCGTATAAATGCCGGAGAGCAATTTGACGCAAACGCCCATCAGGGAAAACAGCAGCGCGGCAAATACCATCCAGAGCGATTGCATGAAATAATGCCTTTTAATGGTTGGGTGCCGGCTGCATCCTGGCTCTGCCTCTGTCACGATGAAAGCGCACTGAAATCATGGCATTAAACGAAGCTGGCGTATAATAATCGGTTTGAGCGCATGATTTTGCATGCGCAGGTAGTGGAGTGATTTTACACCTGCTGCCAGAACTGTTGAATGGATCGTTTTCATGTCCGATAAAACTGAAAAAAACACTGACAAAACAAAAATTGAATCCTTTGAATCCGCCATGGCCGAACTGAGCCGTCTTGTTGCCCAGCTTGAGGAAGGGGAACTGCCGCTTGAAGCATCCATTACCGCTTACCAGCGTGGCGTGGAACTGGTGCGATACTGTACCGCCCAACTGGAAAAAGTCGACCGGCAAATCGAAGTCCTGGACAAGGAGATGCTGAAGCCCTTTGAACCGGACAGTACAACCGAAAGCAAATGATGGCAGACCGGATTTCTTTTGAAGACTGGATGCAGTCTGTACAGACGACAATGGAAGAAACGCTGTCGACCCTGCTTCCTGCTGCAACCCAAACACCTGAGCGCCTGCATGACGCCATGCGTTATGCAGTCCTGGATGGCGGAAAGCGTGTTCGCCCCCTGCTGGTATTTGCCGCAGGCGTTCTTTTTGATGCCCCTCATGCCGCCATGGCACGCGCCGCTGCGGCTGTTGAAATGATTCATGCTTATTCACTCGTTCATGACGATATGCCCTGTATGGACAATGATGTGCTACGGCGGGGCAAACCGACTGTTCATGTCCAGTACGATGAAGCCACGGCGCTTTTGGCTGGCGATGCACTCCAGTCCCAGGCATTCACCATCCTTTCACGGCAGGAGATTGACCCTGAACGCACCATCCAGATGCTGCAGATACTGAGCGAAGCCGCAGGGTCACTTGGCATGTGCGGCGGACAGGCCATTGATCTGGCAAGCGTTGGGCACAACCTTTCCCTGGAACAGCTCGAACAGATGCACGGCCTCAAAACGGGTGCTCTGCTTGAGGCTTCCGTTTTTCTGGGTTGTCTTTGCGGGCGTTTCCCCGGTACGGATGAAGCCCGGGCGCTTCAAGCCTATACCAAAGCCATTGGCCTCGCCTTTCAGGTAGTGGATGATATTCTGGATGCAACAGCGGATTCTGAAACCCTCGGTAAAACGGCAGGCAAGGATGCAGCCGATGACAAGCCAACCTATGTCTCGATTCTCGGGCTGGACCAGTCAAGGGCGCTGGCGGAAAAACTCCGGCTTGATGCCCATCAGGCACTGGGCCTGTTTGATGAAAAAGCAGACCGGTTAAGGCAGCTTGCCGACCTGATCGTGCAGCGGGATAAATGATGAATCTGCTCAGCACGATTAATGATCCGTCAGATCTGCGCAAACTGCAGCGTTCGCAGCTGGACCGGCTGGCAACTGAACTGCGTGAATTCATCATCCAGTCCGTCTCCCGTACCGGAGGCCATCTTTCTTCCAACCTGGGAACCATCGAGCTCACCATCGCACTGCATTATGTCTTCAATACGCCGGTGGATCGCCTGGTATGGGATGTCGGCCACCAGAGTTATCCGCACAAAATCCTGACCGGACGGCGCGAACAGATGAAAACCCTGCGCCAGCTCAATGGCATGTCCGGCTTTCCCAGGCGCTCGGAAAGCGAGTATGATGCATTTGGCACTGCACACTCTTCCACGTCCATTTCCGCCGCCTTGGGAATGGCGATGGCTGCCCGGCTCAAGGAGGAAACCTATCATTCCATTGCCGTTATCGGTGACGGCGCCTTGACGGGTGGCATGGCTTTTGAAGCACTGAATAACGCCGGTGTTTATGAAAACATTAAAATGCTGGTGATACTCAATGATAATGACATGTCCATTTCCCCACCGGTCGGCGCCTTGAATCGTCATCTGGCACGCCTGATATCCGGCAAATTCTATACTGCCGCCAGAAATGTCGGGAAAATGCTTCCCACGCCGGTACAGGAAATTGCCAAACGCCTTGAAGAACATGCCAAGGGCATGATTGTGCCGGCAACGCTTTTTGAGGAATTCGGCTTCAATTATATCGGTCCCATTGATGGTCATGACCTGGATTCCCTGATTCCGACCCTGCAAAACCTCAAACAGCTTGACGGTCCGCAGTTCCTGCATGTGGTGACCAAAAAAGGGCAGGGATACAAGCTGGCAGAAGCTGATCCGATCCTGTATCACGGATTGGGCAAATTCAGCCCGGAAGAAGGCGTCAAACCGGTTGTTTCTGCACGTCCCGCCTACACGGATGTTTTTGGCAAGTGGCTGTGCGACACGGCATTTCAGGACAACCGTCTTGTCGGCATTACCCCTGCCATGCGGGAAGGTTCCGGCATGGTGCAGTTTGCATCGCAATATCCGGACCGCTATTTTGATGTGGGTATTGCTGAACAACATGCAGTGACCTTTGCTGCCGGACTGGCCTGTGAAGGACTCAAGCCGGTTGTAGCCATCTACTCCACCTTCATGCAACGCGCCTATGATCAGCTGATTCATGATGTCGCCCTGCAGAACCTGGATGTCACCTTTGCCCTTGACCGGGCCGGGCTGGTAGGCGCCGATGGCGCAACCCACGCCGGCAACTACGATATGGCCTACCTGCGCTGTATTCCCAATATGGTCATCATGGCGCCAGCTGACGAAAATGAGTCGCGTCAAATGCTTTCCACAGCTTTCCACTATAATGGACCCGCAGCGGTTCGCTATCCGCGGGGTCATGGCCCCGGTGTACCGGTCAGTGAAGACTTCGCCACGATACCGGTTGGCAAGGCAGAAAAACGGCGCGAAGGCCGAACCATTGCCATACTGGCTTTTGGCAGCATGCTTGCCCCGGCATTACAGGCAGCAGAAAAGCTGGATGCAACCGTCGTCAACATGCGCTTTGTCAAACCACTGGATGAAGACCTGATTCTGGAAATGGCAGAAACACATACCGCATTTGTCACCCTTGAAGAAGGAACCATTGCAGGTGGCGCCGGTGCAGCAGTAGCGGAATATCTCTCTGAAGCGGGAATCACGCTGCCGGTAATGATGCTGGGCCTGCCCGATGAATTTATCGAACATGGTGAAGTCGGGCAACTCCTCTCCCTGCACAGGCTGGACGCAGACGGGATTGTGGAAACCATCAGGGAACGGTTTCCCGCAGAATAACCGAGGCAACGCTTCAGGGAATTTGAAAAAACAGGTGCAGTTGATGTACCTTTAAAGGCTTTATCATGAATTTACGCGATACATGCACTTATGCGGCAGACTGGGACAGGGTTTCAGCAGGCTGTACATCCGATGCGGTATCAGATACGACTATGAATCTGGAAAACATTACTATCCCGGATGTGCAAAGCTCAACCGATACTAGGCGGATCGCCATACAGCGAGTCGGTGTCAAGGGCGTCAGGCACCCCTTCCGGATAAAAATCGCCTCCGGCATCCAGCCCACTGTGGGTACCTGGAACATGTACGTGCAGTTACCCGAAGATAAAAAGGGCACGCACATGTCCCGTTTTATTGCCCTGCTGGAGGAAACCAATAGAGAAAAAGCGCCCGCACTGGATGTCGCATGCTTTACCGGACTGGTCAAAAACATGCTGAAGCTGCTGGATGCTTCAGAAGGACGGATTGAAGTCACCTTTCCTTATTTCGTCAAAAAAGCAGCGCCCGTCTCCCAGGTGGAAAGCCTGCTGGATTATGAAATCACATTAACCTGCGAAATCAGGTCCGGCAATGTGGAAATCTGGCAGAAAGTCCTTGTTCCGGTCACCAGCCTTTGTCCCTGCTCACGGGAAATTTCCGCTTATGGCGCCCATAATCAGCGGTCACATATCACTGTCAATGCGCTGTTAACATCCGATTTCCCGGTGGAAGAACTGATTGCGGGCATTGAAAAGCAAGGGTCCTGTGAACTTTACGGGTTGTTAAAGCGCCCGGATGAAAAATTTGTCACCGAACGCGCCTACGAAAACCCCAAATTTGTTGAGGATCTGGTTCGCGATGTGGCAGGTGTATTGAATGCGGACGACCGTGTGATGGCATATACCCTCGAAGCGGAAAATTTCGAATCCATACATAACCATTCCGCTTATGCCCTGATCGAATGTGATAAAAGGGCTTGAACAACGCTGTTTTCTGTAAAAACGACGCTCACACAGCGTCGTTTTTACTTTTCTGCCACAGTCGATCCGGTTTCCCGGCTTCCCGGTTTACAACCCGCGCATAGATAAAAAGCAGGTCCGAGAGCCGGTTGAGATATTTCCCGATCGCTTCAGAAATGTTTTCTGATTCGGCCAGCACAAAAATCGAGCGTTCAGTGCGGCGACAGACACTGCGAGCATAATGCAGCAGAGCACCTTCCCGTATCCCGCCTGGCAGGATAAATCCCTGCAGGGACAACAGATTGGCATCATATTTTTGTGCCTGGTTTTCCAGGCGTACCACCTTGTCTTCTCCCGTCAGTTTTTGGGGAGAGCCGGCCAGTTCGGCACCGATATCAAAGAGATCATTCTGTATGGCTATCAGTTCCGATTCGATTTCAGCAGACAGGTTTTCAGAAAGCAGCAAACCAATCAGGGAGTTGAGCTCGTCCACACTACCAATTGCCTCAATACGCGGGCTGGATTTTGCCACCCGGCTGCCGTCAGCCAATGTCGTCATACCGCCATCACCCATTCTGGTCATAATTCTGATGGTTTTTTTAAACATATTTCCCTCCCTCATGCCTTATATAACTGACATGAGCATACGTTATCCCGGTGTACAAAGTAAAATACACGCTTAAGATCAACCAATATCTTATGAGAAAGATTTTGCATGTCACAAACTCGAATTGACCGAATCGAAATCACCAGGCCGGATGACTGGCACCTGCACTTAAGAGATGGTGATACCCTCCAATCCGTTATCGGGCACTCTGCCGCCCAGTTCAAGCGGGCCATCATCATGCCTAATCTGCGTCCGCCTGTCACGACAACCGATCAAGCCATAGCTTACCGCAAGCAGATTTGTGCCGCTATTCCTTCCGCTTCCGGGTTTGAACCCCTGATGACCCTTTATCTGACAGACAACACATCACCGGATGAAATCAGAAAAGCCAGGGAAAGCGGCATTGTTTATGCCGTAAAACTCTATCCGGCCGGTGCAACAACCAATTCAGATGCCGGTGTTACCGATATTGCAAAATGTATGAAAACACTGGAAGCCATGCAGCTTCATGGCTTGCCGCTTCTGATGCATGGTGAGGTAACTGATCCGGAAATTGATATTTTTGACAGGGAAGCGGTTTTCATTGACCGGGTACTGCTACCTCTCAGGAAAGCCCTGCCCGAACTCCGCATTGTCTTTGAACATATCACAACCAAAGAAGCGGCACAGTACGTGGCACAGGCCGATGACAGGATTGGTGCAACCATTACGGCTCACCATCTTCTTTTTAACCGCAATGCGCTATTTACCGGCGGTATCTGCCCGCATTACTATTGCCTGCCGGTTCTCAAAAGAGAAGAAAACCGGAAAGCACTCATCAAGGCAGCGACAAGCGGCAACAGCCGTTTTTTCATTGGCACGGATTCAGCCCCTCATGCAAAAGACCTGAAAGAAAATGCCTGCGGCTGTGCAGGGTGCTATACCGCCCTGCATGCCATCGAACTGTATGCCAAAGCCTTTGATGAGAATAATGCGCTGGAGCGCTTTGAAGCCTTTGCCAGCATAAATGGTGCCCGGTTTTACAGTTTATCCCCTAATACGGAAAAAATCACCCTGGCAAGACAGCCATGGTTGATTCCTGAAGCCCTTCCTTTCGGAAAGGACAGCGTAGTCCCTTTAATGGCAGGTCAGACGCTGGAATGGAAAAAAATCTGAAAAACCCCCGCACTTATATGCAGGGATTTTTGGGTAAAAAGCCTTTGTCAGGAAGCTGCTTCCAGTTTTTTCCGGTAAGCTGCCATATCAGTAATTGGCTGCCTTGCCACGCCTGAATTCATCGCTGCCTGTACCACCGCAGGCGCTATCCTGGATAACAGGCGGGTATCAAACTGCATGGGCAGGAAGTATTCCGGGCCAAATTCGAATTTTCTGCCATACATAACCTCCAGTTCCGGCTGGACCTTTTCTTCTGCAAGGGCAGCCAGCGCCCGCATTGCAGCCAATTCCATTTCCTTGTTGATGGTACTGGCCTGGCAATCCAGCGCCCCCCTGAAAATATAAGGAAAGCACAGCGAATTATTTACCTGGTTTGGATAATCAGACCGTCCGGTTGCCATCACTACATCCGGTCGGGCTTCTTTTGCCACTTCAGGCAGGATTTCAGGCACAGGATTGGCCAGCGCAAGAATAACCGGCCTGTCTGCCATCATCCTGACCATTTCCGCTTTTAACACATTGCCTGCAGAGAGCCCAAGAAAAACATCCGCATCAGAAATGACATCTGTCAGGGTACGGTGGGGGGTATCCTGCGCATAAACTTCCTTGTCAGGATCCATCAATGCTTTTCTGCCCTTATAGACAACCCCTTCAATATCTGTCACCCAGATATTTTTGAGAGGAAACCCGAGATCAACCAGCAGTTCCAGACACCCCAGGGCACCTGCCCCGGCACCTGATACGACCAGCTTGCTGGTTTCAATATTTTTTCCCACCATTTTCAGCGCATTTAAAATGGCCGCACCAACCACAATTGCCGTACCATGCTGGTCATCGTGGAAAACAGGGATATTCATTCTTTCCCGCAACGTGCGCTCAATATAAAAACACTCGGGCGCACGAATATCCTCAAGGTTGATTCCACCAAATGTCGGCTCCAGCGCAGCGACAATATCACAGAATTTATCCGGATCAAGTTCATCCACTTCCAGATCAAAAACGTTAATTCCGGCAAATTTTTTGAACAGGACGCCTTTGCCTTCCATAACAGGTTTGGAGGCTAACGCACCAATATTACCCAGTCCCAGTACTGCCGTTCCATTAGAAATCACCGCTACCAGATTGCCTTTTGTCGTGTACTGATAGGCTGTGGCAGGATCTTTATGAATTTCCTCACAGGCAGAAGCTACGCCCGGGGTATAGGCCAGTGCAAGGTCATTCTGGTTATTGACCTGTTTGGATGGTTCCACACTGATTTTTCCAGGAACCGGATTCTGGTGAAAAGCCAGCGCACTTTGCCTGAGCTGTTCTTTTTTCTGTTCTTGTGAATTCATATTTATGCCTCTAGAGAAAATACATCGTGATTCCAATCAAGACAAAGATTCTATCAGATGCCTGATTAAAAAAATTTAATTTCATTTTGAATTAAAATGACTTCCCGTTTTTATTAATAATATTCTTTATATAAGAATAAGATTAATAAAGGCATGTCAATTCTGTGGAAAAGTAATAAATAGTTCTTAAAATCAAAAAGTTATAGTATTCTTAACCCCAAGAAGAACTTTGTAATAAAGTTGGATAAAAACCAGTCAATTCAAAATACTGCTTTTATACCCAGATAATTAACTGTTTATTAACAAAATTATCCACAGATCGTTAATATTATTACTTTGATAACATTAACAAATATATAATATTAAGATAAAATCTCTGATTAATTTATTTCTTTTAATATGATAGTGTCTGAAATATTTTTTATATTTTTCGCTCATATTATTTTCACGATAAAGATAAATTGGAATGTTTCACGTGAAACATTATTAAATTATGGTTTTTCCTGAGCAGTTTGATGTAATTGTTGTTGGTGGTGGGCATGCTGGTACAGAAGCAGCACTGGTTGCGGCTCGTATGGGTAAACAAACCCTGTTGGTTACGCATAGTTTTGAAACGTTGGGTCAGTTATCCTGTAATCCCTCTATTGGGGGTATTGGAAAAGGGCACTTGGTGCGAGAAGTAGATGCAATGGGTGGTGTTATGGCACTGGCTTCTGATGAAGCTGGGATTCAGTTCAGGATTTTGAATTCTTCCAAGGGGCCAGCTGTCAGGGCAACGCGTGCACAAATTGATCGGAATCTTTATCGCCAATCAATCCGTTATCGGTTGGAAAATCAAAAAAATCTGTTTTTATTCCAACAGCAGGTGGATGATCTTATTGTCGAGGGAGATCGGGTTGTTGGGGTGGCGACGGAAGGCAGTGTACGTTTTAAGGGGAAGGTGGTTATTTTAACGGTGGGCACCTTTCTGGATGGAATGATATTTATTGGATTACATTCACACCCAGGTGGCAGAGCAGGTGATGCACCTGCTGTTGCGCTGGCACACCGTTTACGGGATATGGCCTTGCCTCAGGGTAGATTAAAAACCGGAACGCCACCGCGTATTGATGGAAAAACGATTAATTTTGATGTGATGGATCGACAGGATGGTGATCTTGATCCTATTCCTGTATTTTCTTTTAGGGGTAATTCGGATATGCATCCTGCTCAGATGCCCTGCTGGATTACTCATACAAACACGGAAACACATGATATTATCCGGGCTGGTCTGGATAGAAGTCCAATGTTTACCGGCATGATAGAGGGAATTGGTCCGCGGTATTGTCCTTCCATTGAAGATAAAATCCATCGGTTTTCTGATAGAAATTCCCATCAGATTTTTTTGGAGCCGGAAGGCTTACATACGCATGAATATTATCCCAATGGGATTTCAACCAGTTTGCCTTTTGATATGCAGATAGATCTTGTGCGTACCATGAAAGGGATGGAAAACGCGCATATCCTCAGACCAGGGTATGCTATTGAATATGATTATTTTGATCCGCGCAGTCTGAAGGCTTCTTTGGAAACAAAACAAATCAAGGGACTTTATTTTGCCGGCCAGATTAATGGCACAACGGGTTACGAGGAAGCTGCCGCCCAGGGATTGCTGGCGGGAATTAATGCCTGTCGTTTTATTGATGATCTTGAGGCATGGGTGCCAAAACGAAATGAAGCCTATATGGGTGTCATGGTGGATGACTTGGTGACGCAAGGAGTGCAGGAACCTTATCGTATGTTTACCAGCAGGGCTGAATATCGTTTGAGCCTGCGGGAAGATAATGCGGATATTCGCCTGACAGAAACAGCGTACCGGATGGGTTGCATCAGCCAGGAACACTGGGAAATGTTTGAAAAGAAAAGGGAAAAAATAGCCCGGGAAATAGAACGGATGAAATCAACCTGGGTACATCCTCATATGATCGATCAGCATGAGGCATCACGGGTTATCGGCAAGACAATTGAAAGAGAATATACCTTGGCGGATCTATTGCGGCGTCCGGATGTCAATTATGAAAATTTGATGAGCCTGACTTCCAGGGAAGGGAAAAACTGGGCACCGGATGATGATCTTGAAAAAGCGGTAAGAGAACAGATTGAAATCCAGATAAAGTATGCGGGTTATATAGAAAGACAGCTGAAGGAAGTTCGCCGGCAGCAGTATTATGAAAATCTTCGGTTCCCGGATGATATGCAATATGCAGAGGTTTCTGCGCTTTCCATGGAGGTACGGCAAAAACTGGATGTGCAGCGTCCTGAAACACTGGGGCAGGCTTCCCGCATTTCGGGCGTGACGCCGGCAGCAATTTCTTTGCTGTTGGTATATCTGAAAAAACGCGGGTTGGTTGATTTTGCGGAGGCGGAAGCATGAGTATGGCGAAAGCGTTGACTGCAGGAACGCCGTTTTACCGTTCTGATCAGCTGGAGGAAATGCTGGTAGAAGGGAGCCGGGAAATCGGGATTGACCTGGATGAGTCCATGATCAGTCAATTGCTGGCATACCTCACCCTGCTTTCGCGATGGAATACAGTGTACAACCTGACTGCGATCCGTTCTCCGGAGGCCATGATTACACATCATCTTCTGGATTCCCTGGCGGTTGTACCGGCCTTGAAAGAAGGCAGGCATATTCTCGATGTGGGGGCTGGTGCCGGGTTGCCGGGTATCGTACTGGCTATTCTTTATCCGGAAACCGCCATTTCGCTGATTGATGCCGTGCAGAAGAAAACGGCGTTCCTGTCCCAGGTGAAGGCGGAGCTGCGCCTCAAAAACGTGACCGTACATACCGGCCGTGTTGAGAAACTGCGGATACCCGAAAAATTTGATGTGATCATTTCGCGCGCATTTTCTGACTTATCCCAGTTTGTGGAATTATCCGGGCACCTTCTGGCGGATGCCGGGAAGTTTTATGCCATGAAGGGGACATTGCCTGAAAAGGAAATGGCGGCGCTTCCTGCTGGATTGAAAGTACAGGCTGTTGTACCATTGAAAGTTCCATTCCTTGATGCAGAGCGGCACCTGATTGTCATGGAAGAAGAGCCTGCCTGACTGATTTTCGACTGTTCCCGCGACATGCAGGGACACTGTTTTGAACCCGTTATTACTCGCTGGACGACAAACCCATGGCTCGAATTTTCTGTATAGCGAATCAAAAAGGTGGTGTTGGCAAAACCACGACAACCGTGAATCTCGCCGCCGGACTTGCCCGTCTTGAGCAGCGTGTCCTTTTAATTGATCTGGATCCTCAGGGAAATGCCACGATGGGTTCCGGTATCCAGAAGGCGGATCTGGATAATTCGGTTTACCAGGTTTTATTGGGGTTGTCAGATGTATCCGGCGCAAGGCAGCTCTCAGAGAGCGGGGGGTTTGACGTATTGCCTTCAAACCGGGATCTGGCTGGTGCAGAGGTGGAACTGGTCGACATGGACCAGAGGGAACACCGGCTGAAAGAAGCGCTGCAACAGGTCAATGATCAGTATGATTTTATCCTGATTGACTGCCCGCCAGCGCTTTCCATGCTGACGATTAACGGCCTGTGCGCGGCAGACGGGGTCATCATTCCCATGCAGTGTGAATATTATGCACTGGAAGGATTGTCTGACCTGGTCAATACCATCAAGCATGTGCACGCCAATCTCAACCGGGACCTGCAGATTATCGGGTTGTTGCGGGTCATGTTTGACAAGCGGGCAACCCTCTCACAGCATGTGTCCGCCCAACTGGAGCACCATTTTGGCGACAAGGTATTCAAAACAGTTATTCCACGCAATGTCCGGCTGGCCGAGGCGCCTTCATATGGCATGCCCGGTATTGCGTTTGACCCTTCCTCAAGGGGAGCCCAGGCGTATATTGATTTCGGCAATGAGATGCTGACCTGGCTGGATCGCCGATAATCATCGGGCACAAAATAATACGGTTTTTCAGGATAAAGACAAGATGACGAAAAAGAAAAAAGGGTTGGGAAGAGGACTGGAGGTATTGCTTGGATCGGTCCCTGATTTTTCTCCGGACAAGGGTGACCTTTCGAGCGTGCCGGTTGCCATGCTGCAGGCAGGCAAATACCAGCCGCGTTCGCGTATGGATGAAGGGGCATTGAATGAGCTGGCCCAGTCCATTCGGGAGCAGGGCGTCATGCAGCCGATTCTGGTCAGGCGGGTCGGCCAGAAAGAGGGTGCTGACCGTTATGAGATTATTGCCGGTGAAAGGCGTTATCGGGCGGCACAACTGGCAGGACTGGATCATATCCCGGCGCTGGTCAAGGATGTGGATGACCAGACGGCTGCCGCCATGGCGCTCATTGAAAACATGCAGCGCGAGGATCTCAATCCGCTGGAAGAGGCACAGGGTATTCACCGCCTGATAACGGATTTCGGGTTTACACATGAACAGGCGGCCAATGCGGTTGGCCGTTCCCGCAGTGCCGTATCAAATCTGCTGCGTTTGATGAATCTGGCCAGGCCGGTTCAAACCATGCTGATGGCCGGTGATATCGATATGGGGCATGCAAGGGCGCTGCTGGCTGCAGATGGTGCTGCCCAGATTACTCTGGCTACCCAGGTTGTTGCGAAAAGGCTGTCTGTCAGGGAAACAGAAAAACTGGTTGCACGCGAATTATCGGACAAATCAGCCATCGACAGGAAAAAGGAAAAGGTAAAATCCGCCGATATCACGCGGCTCGAAGAAGAACTGTCGGACATGCTGGCCACCAGGGTGTCTTTTCGGGTCAATGCCAAAGGACGCGGCCAGATGCTGATTGATTTTGCTGATCTGGATGTACTGGATGGTGTGATACAGCGATTGCGCCCGTCGGCATGACAGGTTGCTGGATCAGATGGCAAGCGGGTCGACAGTAAGCGCCCGGATGTCCGGCAGGTTGCGCCAGTAACCCTCAATATCCATTCCAAATCCGATGACAAACCGGTTGGGCAGTGTCATGCCGACATGATCCGGGGTTACCGGCTTTTTCGCGTTAAGTTGTTTATCGCCAAAAACCGCCAGGATCACCTTGGCAGCTCCCATTTCCAGCAGGCGTTTCTGGACATGCGCCAGTGTTTCGCCTTCATCCAGAATATCATCCAGAACAACGATGATGCGGTTCATGACATTCTGGCGGGGAATGACTTTCCATATCACCTCGCTGCCATGCTCTTCACTGCCATAACGGGAAACATGAATAAAGTCGAATTCCAGGGGAAAGTTCAGCTTGGGGAGCAATTGTCCCGAAAAAATAACGGCACCACCCATGACGCTAAGAAACAAGGGAAATGAATCTGTTTCAACATGATTGAAACGTTCATTGAGCTCGGTGGCGACCTTGTTGACCGCAGCCTGTACTTCTTCAGGGGAGCAAACCTGTTCGGTTTTTTGCAGGATTTTTTTGGCGCGTTCGTTATGAGAATCCATTGCTTTTGCTCATGAAAATTGATAAACGCTGATCAGAAGAGGATAAAAGCGCCGCTTCCCGGCATTTCCTGCCATATCAGTTATAGAATTATGCAGGATTTACAATTTAAAACAAGCTTAAATACCCAACACCTGTTATGGGGACAAAGACTGTTATCCAGGTAGCGTCTGGAAGGAAAAACCACAGGGAGGTATAAAGAGAATGGAAGTCAATCCGGTATCAACGGCCATGATAGCCAGTCGAATCAGCCGGTTACGCCAGGCCATGAAAAAAGCGGGTATCGCGGCTTATATCGTGCTTTCTTCTGATCCGCACCTGTCCGAATATCTGCCGTTACACTGGCAGAGTCGGCAGTGGTTGTCGGGTTTTGATGGTTCTGCAGGCTCTCTGGTTGTAACGGACGACTTTGCGGGATTATGGACAGACAGCCGGTACTGGGTTCAGGCCGAAAAGCAGCTCTCGGGGACGGGTATTGTCCTGATGAGGATGCCGGGCAGCAATCCTCTGGCCTACGCTGAGTGGCTGTCCGCTCATCTGGATGATGGCATGACGGTTGCTCTGGACGGGCGTCTTGTCAGTCTTGCCACCGCAAGGCAACTGAAGGAAAAGCTGCTTTCATCAACGTTGCAGCTCAGGATGGACTGTGATCTGATTGATGGCCTCTGGCAGGAACGCCCTGTTTTGCCTTCGTTTCCGGTATATGAGCATATGGCCGGTATGGTTGCGTTGAGCCGTGTGGAGAAGCTGCAGCTTTTGCGCGACAGTCTTTCTGCGGCAGGGGCGACGTCGCATGTTATTTCGACATTGGATGATATTGCCTGGCTTTTGAATCTGCGCGGCGCTGATATCGCATTCAATCCGCTTTTTATTTCCCATCTGCTGGTCGGTACGGATCAGGCGACACTCTTTATTGACAGGTTGAAAGTCCCTCTAAAATTGCAGCAGCAGATGGCTTCAGACGGGATTGTCATACAGCCGTATGACAGTGCGGTGGCGGCACTCGCTGCCTTACCGGCAGAAACCGTATTACTGGTTGATCCCCGTCGGATAACCATCGGCATGTTTTCCGCCATTAACAGCAACATACGGATAGTGGAATCCATCAATCCCTCGGTATTGCTGAAATCACGCAAGGCGCAAAGCGAAGTGGCACATATCCGACAGACCATGGAGCAGGATGGTGCCGCCCTGTGTGAATTTTTTGTCTGGTTTGAAGATGCCATGGAGAAGGGAGAAACGATAACAGAACTGACCGTTGCTGAAAAAATCGAGGCATACAGGAAAGCGCGTCCCGGTTTTGTCAGCCTGAGTTTTGATACGATTGCGGGTTTCAATGAGAATGGCGCATTGCCGCATTATCGTGCGACACCGGATGACTTTGCCGTAATTGACCGCCCGGGCCTGCTGCTGATTGATTCCGGGGGACAGTATCCAGGCGGCACAACCGATATCACGCGCGTTGTGCCGGTTGGAAAGCCGTCACCCGAACAGAAACAGGACTATACCCTCGTGCTCAAGGGACTGATTGCCCTGTCATCCATCCGCTTTCCACGTGCTATCCGCGCCGCCATGCTGGATGCGGTTGCCCGGGCACCGTTGTGGCAGCATGGGCTGGATTATGGTCATGGCACCGGGCACGGCATCGGTTATTTCCTGAATGTGCATGAGGGACCGCAATCCATTTCCTATCATGCCATGCCGGATGTCCATACCGCCATGGAGGAGGGGATGATCACCTCCATTGAGCCGGGTGTTTATCGTCCCGGACAGTGGGGCATCCGCCTGGAAAATCTGGTTGTCAATCGCAAGGCAGAGACAACGGCATTCGGGGAATATCTGAACTTTGAAACCCTGACCTTATGCCCCTTTGATGCGAGATGTATTGAGGTATCCCTGTTGACTCATGCCGAGATTGCCTGGCTCAACCGCTATCACATTGACGTTCGGCAGCGATTGTTGCCGTTGTTGTCCGATGCGGCAAAAGCGTGGTTGTTATCCCGAACCCAGCCGCTGGCAGCACAGGGGCTGGCGGGATAAAAAAGCGGCTTTCCTTTTCATGGAAAGCCGCTTTGCTTGGGAAAACCCTTCTCAGATATGACCATCCACACCGGGAATGCTGGCAGAGGTGGAAATGGCATAGCCTTTGGTTTGTATCTGTTTTGCCGGCTGGATAATGGAATATTCATCCAGTGATTCCAGATCGATATTCAGGTCGACGCCTCTGGCATCCATTTCCCAGTCGATATTGGCCGCTTCTGCCGGGATAAGCCGGCCTTCCGGCACGATCAGGTAGGAAAAATTATTCTCCCGCTCTTCCCGGCGAAAAATATCTACTCTCATGTACGTTCTCCTGGTATGTTTTGAAACAAATGAATTCAGCATCTTGAACAGGCGGCCTGTGAGCGGTATCCATCTTTTTTATTTATACGACAGATAAGAAAAGAATACAATGCACCCAGATATCTGAAATCAGGTTAATGTTTGCCAAAAAGCAGGGATCGGATGAATCAGGGATGGGAATAAAGATGCGCATGTCTTCACTGAAAAACCTTTTTGTCCCTTTTCTTCGTCATCGTCACCTGGGACGCCATTTTCAGCGCCTCATACTTTTTGAATCCCTGAGGCATACAACAGTCAGCCGGAATATGCCGCCGGAGCAGGCGCAAATCCTCGTATCTATCGCAAGGCATACTCCAGAAACAGTTTTCGCACAGTTAAACAGTGATCCGGGCGGCTTGTCTGAAACGCAAGCTGAAGCGATGCGTGCGCAAAGCGGTTTCAATGAAATCGAACACGAAAAACCCTTGCCCTGGTGGGCGCATCTATGGCACTGCTACTGCAATCCTTTCAGTCTGTTGCTGACATTGCTGGCGGTCATTTCCTGTATCACTGGAGATCTGACGGCAACAGTGGTAATCAGCATAATGGTTGCCTTGGCGACCCTGCTGCGTTTTTGGCAGGAAGTCAAATCAAACAAGGCGGCAGATGAACTGAAGTCCATGGTAAGTAACACCACAAGCGTTATCAGAAAGCATGATGACGATAGCGGTGTCCTGACATCATCACGATACGAGATTCCTATCCGGTTCCTCGTTCCTGGCGATATGATCCGGCTTTCTGCTGGCGATATGATTCCGGCAGATTGCCGTGTGCTGACGGCAAGAGATCTTTTTGTTGCCCAGGCCGCGATGACCGGTGAATCCATGCCAGTGGAAAAGGCGGTTCAATTACATGATGCCAGCACCATGAATCCCCTGGAGCTGGACAATATCCTCTTCATGGGAACAAATATCGTATCCGGTTCTGCAACAGCTATCGTGATCCATACAGGAAACCGGACTTACTTCGGCGCACTTGCTAGCAGGGTTGTTGCAGAAGATCGTGCGCCGACATCTTTTCAGACGGGCGTCAACAGGGTCAGTTGGCTTTTGATCCGCTTTATGTTTGTCATGGCCCCGCTGGTACTCCTGATCAATGGTTTTACAAAGCATGACTGGCTGGATGCTTTCCTTTTTGCCCTGTCGATTGCGGTTGGCTTGACCCCGGAGATGTTGCCCATGATCGTGACGTCGACCCTGGCTAAGGGGGCGGTATTCCTGTCACGCAAAAAGGTGATTGTGAAGCGCCTGGGTGCAATTCAGAATTTTGGCGCCATGGATATTCTGTGTACGGATAAAACAGGCACATTGACACAGGACAAAATCTTTCTTTCTCATCATGTCGATGTGTGGGGAAAGATGTCAGATGAGGTTCTCGAACTGACTTATTTGAACAGCTACTACGAAACCGGACTGAAAAACCTGCTTGACGTGGCTGTGCTGGAGCAGAAGGTTAATGCGCAGGAAAATTTTTCAAAAGTAGATGAAATTCCTTTTGACTTTACACGGCGACGCATGTCAGTGGTGGTTGCGAAAGAGGCGGCACAGCATTTACTGATAACGAAAGGAGCGGTCGATGAGATTCTGGCGTGCTGTTCAACGCTGAAAGATCAGAATGGCATCACAGAACTGACACCGGAGCTGCTTTCCCGGGTTCGTGAGGTTACCGCTCATTTCAATGCTGACGGATACCGTGTTGTGGCCGTCGCAGTAAAGACGTTTCCGGGCGAAAAAGAACAATACAGTATCGCAGATGAATCCGGCCTCACGTTAATGGGATATGTTGCTTTCCTTGATCCGCCCAAAGAAAGTACTGCCCCGGCCTTGCAGGCACTGGCTGCGCATGGCATTTCGGTCAAGGTTCTGACAGGTGACAATGAACTGGTGACAGAAAAAATCTGTCGTGACGTCGGCCTGCCCATGCACGGTGTGCTGCTGGGGGGAGATATCGAAGGCATGGATGATGAAACCCTTGCCCGCGCTATTGAAAGCCAGAATATATTTGCACGGCTGACGCCCCTGCACAAGGAACGCATTGTCGCCATGTACAAACGGAACGGACATGTTGTCGGATTCATGGGCGATGGCATCAATGACGCCTCGGCGCTGCGTGCTGCGGATATTGGTATTTCTGTTGATACTGGTGTTGATATTGCCAAAGAGGCCGCCGATATCATTTTGCTGGAAAACAGCCTGATGGTGCTGGAAGAAGGGGTGCAGGAGGGGCGCCGCACGTTTGCGAACATGCTCAAATATATCAAGATGACTGCCAGTTCCAACTTCGGGAATGTTTTTTCTGTTCTGATTGCCAGTGCTTTTTTGCCCTTTCTTCCCATGCTGCCTTTGCAGCTTCTGGTACAGAATCTGCTTTATGATATTTCCCAGACGGCCATTCCGTTTGATAATGTCGATTCTGATTTGATACAGAAACCACAGAGATGGCAGCCTGCCGACATCGGGCGCTTCATGCTGTTTTTTGGCCCCATCAGTTCGATTTTCGATGTATTGACGTTTGCGATGATGTGGTTTGTTTTTGGTGCCGGCAGTCCG
Organism: Oxalobacter sp.; assembly: GCA_012512465.1. GTDB lineage: Bacteria > Pseudomonadota > Gammaproteobacteria > Burkholderiales > Burkholderiaceae_D > Oxalobacter > Oxalobacter vibrioformis. The sequence continues at coordinate 18,021 of JAAZED010000349.1, forward strand.
GAAAAACAGGCGCTTTTTCAATCAGGCTGGTTTGTTGTCGGTTTGCTGACCCAGACCCTGATTGTTCACATGATCCGTACGCCAAAGATCCCTTTTATACAGAGCCGGCCTGCATGGCCGTTGATGGCCGCGACCATCATTATCATGGGCACAGGTATTTTTCTTCCAATGGGGCCGCTGGCCGAGTATTTCAGGATGGAGGCGCTTCCGCCACTGTATTTTGCGCTTTTGCCCCTGATTCTTCTTGGTTACATGGTTTTGACGCAACTGATGAAAAAATGGTATCAGCATTACTGGGGATGGCAGTAAGCGTGGGCGGAACCCATCATGAAAAAAGGGCCACTAACAGCCCTTTTTTCATTCACTGGCGTATCAGATATCGATATTGCCTGCCATTAAGGCATGATTTTCAATAAAGGCGCGGCGGGGTTCGACATTGTCACCCATGAGGGTCGTGAAAATCTGGTCAGCGGCAATCGCATCCTCAATCCTGACTTTCAGCAGACGGCGGACTCCCGGATCCATGGTGGTTTCCCATAACTGATCCGGGTTCATCTCACCCAGCCCCTTGTATCGCTGCTTGGAAACACCGCGCTCCGCTTCATTTCTCAGCCATTGCATGGCCTGGTGGAAGTTCTGGATGGCGGCTTCGCGCATGCGGTCGCCGTCGCCACGCCGGATGGTGGCGCCAGCGCCGATCAACCCGCTAAATGTCTGTGAGGCTTTTGTCAGCGTGCGGTAGTCCGGGCTGCGAAGGAAGTCGCTATCAATTCTTGTCAGGCGGATATTGCCATGCTGCTTGCGCTGGATACATAGTGTGTATTCACCGGAAAGGTCATCCTGTTTGGCCTGGACCTGGATATCAGGATTATTGATGGCGTCGGTCAACTGGCGGGCAGAGTGTTCTGCCGCTTCTCTGGAGTCCAGGTTCAGCGTGGTGCCGGTCATGACCGCAGATAAGGCATCGGTATCAATGACCCGGGACATGCGCGTAATGACGCCATTGGCCAGGTTGTACTGCTTGACCATCTCTTCCAGTGATTCTCCGTTGATCGGCTCGGCGCCGGCGCGAGCAATCAGTGAGGCGCCCTGCAATGCGATCGACATCATATGCGTGGCTTCTTCCAGGTCGTCCTTGAGATAACGTTCATCCCGGCCAACCTTGACCTTGTACAGGGGGGGCTGTGCAATATAAATATGTCCCCGCTCAACGAGTTGCGGCATCTGCCGGTAAAAGAGCGTTAAAAGCAGGGTGCGGATATGCGCACCGTCCACATCGGCGTCGGTCATGATGATGATGCGGTGATAACGCAGTTTTTCAATGTCGAAATCTTCCGGTCCGATGCTGGTGCCAAGTGTGGCAATCAGCGTGGTGATCTGTTCAGAGGAAAGCATTTTCTCAAAACGAGATTTTTCCACATTCAGTACCTTGCCGCGCAGCGGCAAAATGGCCTGGAATTTCCGGTCACGTCCCTGTTTTGCCGAGCCGCCTGCCGAATCGCCCTCAACGATATACAGTTCAGCCATTGCGGGGTCTTTTTCCTGGCAGTCAGCCAGCTTGGCAGACAGACCAAGACCATCCAGCACGCCTTTACGCCGGGTGAGTTCCCTTGCCTTTCTTGCTGCTTCACGTGCGCGGGCTGCCTCGACGATTTTGCTGCAGATGATTCTGGCATCACCCGGTCTTTCCTGGAGGTAGTCGGTCAGGGTCTTGGCAACGATTTCCTCTACCGGCCCGCGAACTTCGGATGAAACCAGCTTGTCCTTGGTTTGTGAGCTGAATTTGGGTTCGGGTACCTTGACCGAGAGAACACAGGTGAGTCCTTCTCTCATGTCATCGCCGGATACGTCGACCTTGGCTTTTTTTGCCAGTTCGTTTTCCTCAATGTAACGGTTGATCACCCGGGTCATGGCGGCGCGCAGGCCGGTCAGATGGCTGCCGCCGTCACGCTGGGGAATATTGTTGGTATAGCAAAGAACCTGCTCGTTATAACTGTCATTCCACTGCATGGAAATATCGACGGTAATAACGGTATCATGGTCAGACATCCGTTCGCCGGTCGCCTGGAAGATATTCTGGTGCAGGACGCTTTTGCCCTGGTTAATGTATTCAACAAAGCCGCGGGTTCCGCCTTCGTAGGCAAACACCTCGGAGCGGCCGGTCCGTTCGTCGGTCAACTGGATGCGGACACCATTATTCAGAAATGACAGTTCGCGGATGCGGCGTGCCAGGGTGTCGTAGTGAAACTCAATGGCGGAAAAAATGGTGTCATCGGGCCAGAAGTGCACCTGGGTGCCGGTTCCCTGAGCGTCACCAATAACCGGAATGGGCGAGCATTCCACCCCGTCAATCGTTTCAACCACTGTATTTTGCGGAATGCCACGCGCAAATTCCATGTAATGTTTTTTGCCATCGCGCTGGATTGTCAACTGCAGGAGCGTGGAGAGGCCATTGACGCAGGAAACGCCCACGCCATGAAGGCCACCAGAGACTTTATAGGAGTTCTGGTCAAATTTGCCGCCTGCATGCAGCTCTGTCATGACAATTTCAGCCGCACTGCGTTTGGGAACATTCTTGTCATCGTGCTTGATGCCGGTCGGAATGCCGCGGCCATTGTCGACAACGGAAACCGAATTGTCTGAATGCAGGGTGACATGGATCTCTGAACAATAACCGGCCAGTGCCTCATCAATGGAATTATCCAGTACCTCAAATACCAGATGGTGAAGCCCGGTTCCATCGGAAGTGTCGCCGATGTACATGCCCGGACGCTTGCGAACGGCCTCAAGGCCTTCAAGAATCTGGATGGATTCCTCGCCGTATCCGTTATTATCCTGGTTATTGGTGTGTTGGTTTTCTGACATGGAACAGCCTTTTAAAAACACGGGCCCGGCCAGCGGGCCTCAATAAAACAGCGACGGATATGTGAGATGTGAAACACCGTATCCGTATCGGGTCAAGCGATCAGACGATCAGATGCGCATTGGCATGACGACATACCGGAAGTCAGGATTGTCCGGTATGGTAATCAGGGCGGATGAGTTGGCATCACCCAGCTCAACGATAATCTCGTCACTTTTCTGGTTACCCAGCACGTCCAGCAGATAGGTCACATTAAAACCGATATCCACACTGTCGCCGTTATAGTCAATTTCAAGTTCTTCAATCGCCTCTTCCTGATCGGTATTGGTTGAACTGATCTTGAGGCTGCCGGCGTTGACAATGCAGCGAATGCACTTGAATTTGTCGCTGGTCATGATGGCTGCACGTTGCAGTGCACGTTGCAGTAACTCTCTTGGGATGGTGAAGCGGTTTTTGTAGCCCTTCGGGATGACACGGGTGTAATCGGGAAACTTGCCTTCAACCAGCTTGGAAATCAGTTCCAGACCGCTGAAAGTAAACTTGACCTGGCTGCCGCTGATGTCGATACGTACCATATCGTCGGTGTCATCGAGCAGACGCTGTAACTCAAGGATGGTCTTGCGCGGCACGATGACTTCATTGCGCTCATATTCCTGGTCTGTCCCGATCTGGCAGTAAGCCAGGCGATGTCCGTCTGTTGCCACAGCGGAAAGGGTTTTTCCGTCAGCGATCAGCAGAAGGCCATTCAGGTAGTAGCGGATATCCTGCTGTGCCATGGAGAAGTAAACCATGCCCAAAAGCGCCTTGAGCGCTTTTTGAGGCAATTCGACGCTGGTTGTGTATTCCGAAGCCTCTGCTACCGTCGGAAAATCATCTGCTGACAGCGTCTGCAGCGAAAAACGGGACTTCCCGGACTGGACGGTCAGGCGTTTATCCACAAGCGTTAAGGATACGTCTGATGAATCAGGCAGTGCGCGCAGGATATCAACCAGTTTTCTTGCTGCCACTGTGGTTGCGGCTTTTTCGTCGCCGGCGCCGACATCGGCGCTGGTCATGATCTGGACTTCAGTGTCCGTTGAGAGAAAAGAAACCGCGCTACCCTCTTTTTTGATCAGAATATTGGCAAGGATGGGCAGGGTATGTCTGCGTTCCACAATGCCGCTGACCATTTGCAGGGGGCGAAGGAGATTGTCTCTGCCGGTTTTAACAAGTTGCATGTTTCTGTCCTTGAAAAATTGATATCTGGTTGAGTATGGGTTGTTTTATCCGTCAGCCTTTTAGCGTCTGCTCCAGGACATGCAGTTCACGGTTGCATTCCGGATTTTTTATCCTATCCTGTGCGATTTTTCTTACCGCATGTAATACCGTTGTATGATCACGCCCGCCAAAAAGCTCTCCGATTTCCGGCAGGCTTTTCTGGGTCAGTTCCTTTGTCAGATACATGGCGATCTGGCGGGGCCTGGCAATATTGGCCGGCCGCCGCTTGGAATACATGTCAGCCACCTTGATATGAAAGAAATCGGCAACCGTTTTCTGGATGTTTTCAACAGAAATCTGACGGTTCTGAACGGACAGCAGGTCTTTTAACGCTTCCTTGGTGAGGTCGATCGAAATATCCTGCCCATGGAAACGGGAGTATGCCAGTATCTTTCTCAGTGCGCCTTCCAGTTCGCGGACATTGGAACGCAGATGTTTGGCAACAAAAAAGGCAACATCGTCGGTCAGTTGTACCCCTTCCATTCCCGCTTTTTTCAGGAGGATCGCAACCCGCATTTCCAGTTCCGGTGGCTCGATTGCCACTGTCAGGCCGGAGTCAAAGCGGGATGTCAGGCGCGCTTCCAGCCCGGAAATTTCCTTGGGGTAGGTTTCACTGGTGATGATGATTTGCTTGCGGGCAGCAATCAACGCCTCAAAGGCATAAAAGAATTCTTCCTGGGTTCGCGGTTTGCCGACAAAAAACTGGATATCGTCAATCAGCAGCACGTCCAGAGAATGGTAATAGCGTTTCAGTTCATCAAACCCCTTGCGCTGATAGGCCGTCACGACATCGCGAACATACTGTTCGGCATGAATGTAGCGAATCCGTGCTCCCGGCATATCCTGCATGACCTGGTTGCCGATGGCATGGATAAGATGGGTTTTGCCCAATCCGACGCCGCCGAACAGATACAGGGGATTATAGGAAACCCCGGGGTTATTGGCGACCTGAATGGCTGCGGCCCGGGCAAGCTGGTTGGCCTTGCCGGTTACAAAACTGTCAAAGGTCATTTCCCGGTTGATGCCACTTTCATCCTTGGGTGCTTCTGCTACTTGCGGTAATGGTCGGATTCCGGAAGCAGACGGTCCTGTTGCTGTTGTGCCGGAAACCGGCTGGGGGGCTGATGGAGCCGGTTTGCCCGATTTGACCTCAATGGAAAATTTGACTTCAACAGGCTCATGCCAGTACAGGGAAGCCAGCGCGGCCAGCCGGTCTGAGAACTGGTTTTTTGCCCAGTCCAGCTTGAAACGGTTGGGCGCGGCAATGCGCAGGGTACCGTCTTCAAAGCCGAGCGGTGTTAACGGCTTTATCCACGCGCTGTACTGTTGCGGCGTCAGTTCCAGCTCCAGTTGGTTCAGACAGTTTTGCCAGAAGTTTTCCATGTCGGTGAATAAATCGTTAAATCCCTGTACAGCCCTGAAGGCGTCCTGTTGTTGAAATACGCCGTTCGTTGTGGCTTTTTTTGCAAAAAAAACCACATATTTGTCACTTTGGCAGGGACAAATAAAAGCGGATTTTTTGTGAATTGAAACTATGCTATTTTACTCTGAATCGGGAAAGTTATCCACAGGTTGACGAGGATTTTGAAGAGATTCTTTGCCAAAATGGGATAGAGTATTGACAGACAAGGGTAAACTACGGTCTAATCACGGGTTCTTTGCACGCAAAGTGATCCTTTTGTCATGGCTAATGCGGTCGTGTTGGCCGCCTGTATCAGTTTGACGAAGCAACAGAGTTACCCGTTTATTATTGCTGACTAGCGAGACCATCATGAAACGTACCTATCAACCTTCAGTTGTACGCCGCAAGCGTACCCACGGTTTCCGTGCCCGTATGGCAACGAGAAATGGCCGCGCTGTGCTGAATGCACGCCGCGCCAAAGGCCGCAAACGTCTGGCTGTATAAGTCTGACGGTGCCTATTGCTTGTCGTGTGAGCCAGCATTTTTCACGCGAAAGGCGCATCGTTAAAACGGATGATTTTTCATCCGTTTTTCGTTTGAGGCCAAAAAACAGGACCGGGCATTTCACGCTGTATGCCCGGGGCAACACGTTGCAACATGCCCGTTTGGGACTGGTGGTTGCAAAGCGTCTTGCCCAACGGGCGGTGACCCGGAATATGATAAAGCGGGTGTGTCGGGAAGTGTTCAGGAAAAAGGCGCTGGATTCCATGGATTATATTGTGCGTCTTTCTGCTTCAGTCGTTACCCGCCGTAATCCGGCAACAGGTGTGCAATTGAAGCGGCTGGTAAAAAAAGAGCTTGAGCAGTTATTTGCCGGGGAAACCCAAAACAGGGAAAGCTGATGAAGTCACCATTGCAATTGATCCTGCTTTTTTTTCTGCGCGCATATCAATTGTGCATCAGCCCCTTTTTAGGGCAAAATTGTCGTTTTTATCCAACATGCTCTCAATATGCCATGGAAGCGATTTCCACCCATGGCTGCATAAAAGGGCTGTTTCTGGCAATTTGCCGTTTGTGTAAATGCCATCCGTGGCACGCCGGTGGATGTGATCCGGTTCCACCAAAGAAAAACGAATCCGCTTCGTCCCACTGTAAACATCAGAGTTAAAGAGTTATGGATACCAAAAAACGCACAACCTTATGGCTTATTCTGGCAATAGCGCTGTTTATGCTATGGGATAACTGGCAGGTATACCAGGGCGGTACATCGCTTTTTTTCAGAGGGGGGGCAAAAGAGGCCCAGACGGCAAAAGACAAGGCCGGCCTGCCTGAAGTTCCCATCCAGACGGCGGCCATACCGGCAGCGGAAGAGCCGGAGCAAAACACGGCTGAAACCAAGCGGGTGGCGCCTGCCAAGCCGGCAGAAACCATTACGATTTCCACCGATGTGCTGGTTGCGAAGATCAGCACGCTCGGGGGCGTGATTGAAGAGCTTGAGCTTTTGCCCCATCGCGATAACGTTGATGCGGAAAAGCCCATGAAGCTTTTCCAGAAAAATGAGCATCTGACCTATCTGGCGCAAACCGGCTTGAGCGGGGGAGCTTATCCCAATCACATCACGGTCTATTCTGTCAGACCCGGCAGCCGGACACTGGGCGACGCCAATGAAATCCAGTTGATCATGGATGCTGAACAGGGAGGCGTGCGCCTGACCAAAACCTATACCTTTCATCGCAATGATTACACCATTGACATCAAACACGATGTGACCAACCTGGGCAAGGACCCCATCCATCCTTCAGTTTATCTCCAGTTGGTTCGCGATGACAGTAAACCGGAAGGGCAGTCGCGCTGGATCAGCACATTTACCGGCCCTGCCGTCTATTCAGCGGAAGACAAATTCCAGAAGCTGGACTTTGACAAGATTGCCGATGGCAAGGCCCAGTTTGCCACTAAAGTTGATAATGGCTGGATCGGCATGGTCCAGCATTACTTTGTCTCTGCCATCATTCCCAAGGAAGAGGCAGCGCGGGAAAATTTTGCCCGGAAAATCGATGACCATCTTTTTGCTTTTGGCTCTCTTGTGCCGGTCGGAACCGTTGATCCGCACAAAACGGTGACCAGCGAGTCGCGTCTTTATGCCGGGCCGCAGGAGTCTGCCGTGCTGGAAAAAACGGCGCCGGGCCTGGAACTGGTCAAGGATTATGGCTGGCTGACCATTATTGCCAAGCCGATTTTCTGGCTGATGGTGCAGATCCACAAGGAAGTGGGTAACTGGGGCTGGACGATTATTCTGCTGACGGTCCTCATCAAGGTCGCCTTTGTCCCGCTTTCTGCTGCGAGTTATCGCAGCATGGCACGGATGAAGCAGCATATGCCCAAGATCATGGAGTTAAAGGATCGCTACAAGGATGACAAGCCGCGCCAGAACCAGGTCCTGATGGATTATTACAAGACGGAGAAAATCAATCCGGTTGGCGGCTGCCTGCCGGTCGTTATCCAGATTCCGGTATTCATTTCGCTTTACTGGGTGCTTTTAGCCAGTATTGAGATCCGGAATGCTCCCTGGCTTGGCTGGATTACCGATCTGGCAGCGCCGGACCCATTTTATATCCTGCCGGTCCTGATGGCGGTTTCGATGTTCATCCAGCAAAAGATGAGCCCGCCGCCGCCGGACCCGATACAGGCCAAACTGATGATGACGATGCCCATCATCTTTTCCATTACCTTCTTTTTCTTCCCGTCCGGGCTGGTGCTGTACTGGGTGGTCAACAACATTTTATCCATCCTGCAGCAATGGTGGGTGACCAAGCGCTACATGGCCGGGAAAATAAAGGAAAAACCGAAAGCAAAAGGTAAATCCTGAGTCAGCGCAAGAAAAGGCCCGTGTTCACATGGGCCTTTTTTACATGAAAAAAGGATGGACACATGATCTGGATATTTGATCTGGACAATACATTGCACGACGCATCGCATGCGGTTTTTCCGGCCATTACCGCCAATATGAATGCCTTCATTGCCAACCACGCGGGAAAACCGGGGGAACCGGTTTCCACTGAAGCAGCCAATGCTCTCCGTCTTTTGTACTGGAAACGCTATGGCGCAACCATTTTAGGCATGATCCGCCATCATGGCGTGAAACCGGAAGCCTTTCTGGATGCCTCGCATGATCTGGGCGATCTTTCCCTGATGATCCGGGCAGAGCGCGGTCTAAAACGCCTGATGCGGCGCCTTCCGGGCAAAAAAATCCTGCTGACCAACGCAGCTTATGGCTATTCCCGTGATGTCCTCAGACATCTCGGCTTACACCGTCATTTTGCCCGGCATGTTTCCATTGAATCGATGCAGGTCCATGGCCAGTTGTTGCCGAAGCCCTCCAAAAAGCTGTTTCGCAAGCTGCTCGTTTCAGAAAGGATCCGTCCGTCACAATGTGTACTCGTTGAAGACAGTGACGCCGTGTTAAAGGCCGGAAGGGCTATCGGGATGCGAACGGTGCTGGTTACCCGGTATACCGGCCGTGACCGGTCTTTTGGCCATGCATCCCCCCGGAAAAAAAGAACAGGGCAGCAAAACCGTCCCGCTTTTGTGGATGTGAAAGTCCCATCCATCCGGCAATTGCCCCGTTACCTCAAAAAATTCAGATAACCCTGTCCATCCCACTATTGAGAGAATGTCATATGTCATCAGGTAAACCAGGTGAACGCAAACTGCAGATACTTCAGGCACTGGCACAAATGCTCGAACAGCCTCGCGGCGAAAAAATCACAACCGCGGCGCTGGCTCGCCATCTGTCGCTTTCCGAAGCGGCCCTTTACCGGCATTTTGCAAGCAAGGCACAGATGTTTGAGGGCTTGATCGAATTTATTGAGGCAACGGTTTTCGGGTTGATCAACCAGATTACGGCACAGGAAGAAAGCGGTTTTTCGCAGGTACAGGCTATGATCAGGATGCTGTTGAATTTTGCTGAACGCAATCCGGGCATGACGCGGGTACTCACGGGGGATGCGCTGGCCAACGAAGATGAGCGTCTGCAGCTCAGGATGAATCAGTTTTATGACCGGGTGGAGCTGGCTTTCCGTCACAGTCTGCGCGTGGCTGCGGCACAGGGGCAGGGCAGGGAAGATGATGCGGGAGTAAGGGCCGGAATTCTCATGGCATTTGTTGCCGGGCGCTGGCAGCGTTATGCCAAAACCGGCTTTACCGTCAGCCTGACGCAGGATATGCCTCAACAGATCCGGCTGCTCCTGATGTAAGCATGTGTTGTCAGATGGGGTAAAAGTCATATTCGCCGGGGAGACGTGGCGTTATAATTCATACAATCGCAAACAGGAATGACTGACCGGCCTATCGGGGGCCAGCCTGTTTGTATCCGGACCAATTTACTCACAGGAAGGCTATGCCTGGCAGCCAAAACGCACAACCGGCTTTTTTTTCGCTTGGACTGACCGGCGGGATCGGCAGCGGTAAATCCACAGTCGCAGCGCTTTTTGCCGAACATGGCGCGGGTATTGTTGACATGGATGATATTGCTCACAGGCTGACGGCGCCGGGTGGAAAAGCGATGAACGTGATTCGCCGTGAATTTGGCGATGCCTATGTCAGTAAAGATGGTTCGCTTGACCGGGCAAGGATGCGCGAACTGGTTTTTCAGGAGCCGTCAGCCAGGGAAAAGCTGGAAAATATCCTGCATCCGATGATCCGCCAGCATGCCTGGGATCAGGCGGTGCAACTGAAAACAGATTATGTTATTTTTGTGATTCCCCTCCTGACCGAGCAGCCGGCCTGGCAGGAAATGGCATCCCGAATCCAGGTGGTGG
>JAAZED010000350.1 GCA_012512465.1 Oxalobacter sp.
AAGTATGGCCCAGTCTCTTTTGGCGTCGAAGTGGATTGCACAGGCTTCCAGCCCGCCGAAAGTCCGTTTGCGTGATGTGAAAAATTACACGGATGAGCATATCGATACCAAGGGCATTACGGACAAAATCCGTATCAAGCTGCTCAATTCGGGACAGGTTCGCTTTCTTACCGACAAGGGTAATATGGATGATGTCTTTGACGAGCGTGACCTGAATGAAATGGCGACCAAGCGCAAGGAAAACAAGCTGATGATGGATGCGGACTACATTGTTACCGGTTCGGTGCGTTCTATCAGGAAGCGCACGAAAAGTGTTGGCGATGTGTATTTCCAGATCACGCTTGAGCTGACTGATCCGCAAAGTGGCGAGATCAAGTGGGCCGATGAAAAAGAAATCCGCAAGCGCACAACCAAGCCGAGTATCGGCTGGTAAGACGGCAAGAGGCTGATATGAGGGCAACCCTGGGACGGCTGTTCTGTTTTTGCATGCTGGGGGCGCTTGCGCCGTCTTTTGCGGCGGCAACGTCAGTACCTGATGGCGCCACGATCCGGGTAAATGCCTTCACTTTCCCGCAGGCCGCTTATACCGGTGCAGAAGAGGAGTCATTACAGCTTTCAGCCGAGTTTCGCAATGAGCTGGTCTCTGCGTTGCAGCAGGCTGGCCTGGTTCCTGCAGTGCCCTCGAGGGTGAAAGACGAAGAGGCAGAAGCGGCGCCGGAAAAACAGGAAAAAGCCGAACCGGCGAAAACCCCAAAAAAAGAACGCTCAGCAGAGGAAACCATTGCTGATGAAGAAGCTGATCTTTTCACAGATAAGTACACCGATGAAGAGGATGGCATTATCGATGATGGCGCTGCGGAAAAAGATGAACTGATGGTGGTGGTCGAAGCGGCGGAAAGGGCTGAAAAAGCGCAGGAAGGCAACAAGCCGGATCAGGACGACGACGGGGCAGAAAAGCCCGGGGTAAAACCTTCCGGCAAGTCCGGCGCGTATGTCATAACCGGCACGGTCACCCAGTATGAGGAACAGGTAGGTGCGCCTGTCAGTACAGGAAGGACAAAGCGTTCCCGTGCAGAGGTAACGCTCACCTGTACCTATCAGGTCAAAAATCCTGCTGGCAAGGTGATCATTTCTGACAAGACGTCAGCATCTTCTTCCCGGATTGTTGCAGAAACAGTGGATATTCATGTGGCATTGCAAAACCTGAAAAAGAAAGCATTTTTTGACGCCAGCCACAATATTGCCGAGCGCGTGTCAGGCAAGACACGGGTCAGTGCCAAAGACGATGCCGAGCCGGGCAGCGAGGATGATGAATATGCTGATTCCCCTGGCAAGCGCCTGAAGTCCGGCTCCAAATCCAAACAAAGGATGAAATGGACGATCAATTAGCCGCTGTCAGCGCGTAAAAACGCGCCAGGAACCATTCTTTTGCGAGGGCTGGCGCCCAGGGGGTGATTTTCTCTTTCATTGCTTCTACGCCCTCAAGATAGCTCCATTGCAGATCAACATGCGGCATCAGGTCGCGCTGTTCGGTGGCGAGCAGGATCAGGTCTGCCTGCTTGACTTCGTATGGCATGGGGCAGGCAATGCCATATTGCCGGCAGATGGCGCTTTCAATATTTTTTTCAATCCGGCGAAATTCGGGAAACATGTCTTTCAATGGCTTGGTCATATCGCCGACAAAGGCTTCTGTCGCATCGTGCAGCAGGCCGGCAAGCTGCATCTCACGCGGGAGCAGGCTGCTGACCAGGACACTGTGCTGCGCAACGGAATAAAATTCGGCAGTATGCCCCGTAAAGCGGCACAGGTGGGACAGGGCATGCGCAATGGTCTCAATCTCGAAGTGATAGGCATCCGGATTGATGAATGAAAAATAGTCACCCGAACTGGTGAGAATTTCTGACTTCACCAGCATGTATTCGGTAAGCGTTTTTTCCTGGTACATGGCGCAATAGGTATACTGTAAATATTTACAGTATACACTTCTTTTGAGTTAAAGGAAAATTTTCTCATCCGTTATCAGGTAATCTCCCGCAAACACTGCTGGTAATGGGTTGCTGCCTGAGTAAAGGCAGGGGAATGTTGTGAGTTTTCGTTTGCGCTGAAGTGAAAAGGTCAGATCTCTTTTACGCGATATACCGCATAGAGGCGATAGGGTCTGGGTTCGGCCCGGTCAAAGCCGCCTTCATTCAGGACACGGATAGCGACATCGAGTGTGGGGAAAAGATAGTATTCATTTACCGCGATGTTTTCAGCAAGATGGTTACAGGAAAGCGGTGAACAGCCAACGGGAAAAACTTTTTTCTGAAAAACAGCAACATCATAGCCTAGCAAGACGGTGGATTGGGGCGTATATCTTCCTCCAGTGTCTGGTAGAAAAATGAATGCTTTAAAAGCGATTCCATGGCGGCTTTGCCCAGCCGCTCTTCCAAGCGAAACGGTGCTTCCAACTGGTTGATGTGGTAATTCGTATACTGCTGTTTCAGGAAGAATATTTGTGCATGATCTGCCTCATAAATGAAGCCGCAACCAAAGTTGTAGTGTTCACATACTTCGGTGAGGATATGGCCGATGGTCTCTTTTTCCTGGTCAGACGAACTTAACCACTCGAAAATTCTGGCGAGTGGTTTATGGTGTTCTTCATGATTCAGTTGTACCCTGCTCATACCATGTTGGACAACGGCCAGTCATCGCTGCAAGGCAGCGGCAAAATTTGGTATTGCGGCGGCTTGTACAGTCAGCAGATGGGAGCGTCTTTACCGTCAAGGCGGTATCATAGCCCTTCAAAGTAACCGAAAAGGACGGCCCCGATTGCCAGAGAAGAAAGCAAACCCCGTCAATACCATGACAACTCTCTTCCTGAATTCAAAACCATCCAGGAAGCGCTTGAGTATCTTCGCGCGGAGAATGCCTATCTAAAAAAGCTGCAAGCCCTGATTCAGGAGCAAAAGAAATCAACGCAGCCAGTAAAGCGCAAATAATATCTGAATTAAGGCATTATTTCACCAGCACAAAGGACGATATGGTTATCGTCCTTTGTGCTGGCATTGCGTCAGGAAAACTGCCATCTTAATCACAAAACCGTTCGCAGGCTCATGCGCGAACAACGGCTTGCATCCACCCTCAGGCGCAAATAATATCAGTCCTGCAAAGGCGTATAGGGAAGAGTCACTCCGGATCTTCTGAAACGGGATTTTACGGCTGACAAACCGAATCAGAAAGGGGTGACAGAGGTGACTGAATTCAATGTCAGAGGTAAAAAGCGGTATCTTTCACCGAGTCTTGATCTGTATAACAGAGCGAGCAGGGCTGGCAATACCAGA
>JAAZED010000351.1 GCA_012512465.1 Oxalobacter sp.
ACCCTGCTCTGGGCTGACAGGCGAATTGCGGCTCGCCTTTCCCCCACACTGGAGAGCCTCTCATCCGAACTGGAACGCGAACTCAGTCGAAGCATTTCTGATTCCACCAATCCCGTGCGTCTTTATGCCAGCTACGGTTTTGCAGTTGCTGCCCTGATGGAACGTATCAATGCCACTGAACTGCTGGTGGAACTGCGTTACCTGAACAGCATGGAATCAATTGCCGCCCTGTCGCAGAAGGAATGTGAACTGGCAGGATTTCATATTCCGGTCGGCGCATTTGAAACGGAAACCGTGCAACTGTTTATGCAATACCTCTGTCCCGAAAAGCATCAACTGATTCACCTGGCTCACCTGAAACAGGGATTGCTGGTTGCCCGCGGCAATCCCAAAAAAATTGAGCGTCTGGAAGACATTACCGGCAAAGGTGTCCGCTTCGTCAATCGTCAGACCGGTTCCGGTACACGGCGTACACTTGAGCGTTTGCTGGATGAAAGCAACATTCCTCACAACACCATCAGCGGTTTTGAAACGGCTGAATTCACTCACGCTGCGGTTGCTGCCTATATTGCCAGCGATATGGCGGATGTGGGATTCGGGGTGGAAACGGCAGCCCGCCATTTCGGGCTGGATTTTGTTCCCCTGATGCAGGAACGCTACTTTTTTGCCTTGTGCAAAGATGAGTGGAAAAGCACACCGCTCAATGATGTGCTGGAAATCATGAAAAGCCCTGACTTTAAACAGCATGTCAACCAACTGGGGGGATATGACGCAACGAATGCCGGGCAGGTATTGAGTCTGAAAGAAGCCTTTGGCAAAGCGGCTATTGCATAAGGAAACGCTGATTAAATGATTTTGGGAGATGAAGTGCAAGGCGCACGGCGCGCAGCAAGCGCGACATATCTCGGGATAGACAAGCTTGCGAGCACCGCGTAACGCAGCAATTCGCTCTCAAAGCCATTTAATCAGCGTTTCCCTAAATCAGGTATTTTCGACCACCACCCCGGGCAACCGGCTACTCATATCCCTGGCTTTCTGTGAAATTCTGACACCCAGGCGACGAGCCATATTCATGAATATTCGGGAAACGTCGCTGTCTGGATCAGCCACAACCGGTGGTATGCCGGCATCGCTTTGCTCCCTGATTGACAGTTGAAGCGGCAACTCACCCAATATTTCCACCCCATATGTCTCGCTGAGTTTTCTCGCACCGCCTTCGCCAAATATCGTTTCGGCATGGCCGCAATGGGAGCAGATATGCAGACTCATGTTTTCAATAATACCCAGAACAGGGATATTTACCTTGTCAAACATGACAAGCCCTTTTTGCGCATCTGAAAGCGCAATATCCTGGGGAGTTGTCACAATAACAGCGCCTGTCACCGGAATGCGCTGCGAAAGTGTCAACTGGATATCTCCGGTCCCCGGCGGCATATCAATAACCAGGTAGTCAAGATCCTGCCAGTTTGTCTTTTCGAGAAGCTGAATCAATGCCTGTATTGCAACAGGTGCACGCCAGATCACCGGTTCATCCGGATTGATCATCAGTCCGATGGACATGAGCTGTATCCCGTATTTTTCCAGCGGGTCAACCGTCTGCCCGTCTGATGACTCCGGCCTTCCAGTAAGGCCCAGCATAATGGGCTGGGACGGGCCGTAAAGATCGGCATCTAAAATGCCCACATTAGCGCCTTCTTTAGACAATGCCAGCGCCAGGTTCGTTGCAACGGTTGATTTACCGACACCGCCTTTTCCGGATGCCACCGCAATGATGTTCCTGATATTGGGCATGGGTTTTAGCGTGCCCTGAACCTTGTGTGCCTTGATCGCTGTAGAAATACTGACGCTGATATGCCCTATGCCGGGAATATCCTGCAACGCATCAACAATCTGCTTTTCAAGCGTTTTCCATTGACTTTTTGCCGGATAAGGAAGCGCGATAAACACGGAAACATCGTTGCCGTCGGTTTTTATCTGCCTGACTGTTTTGGATGAAACCAGGTCGATACCCGTATTGGCATCGACGACCTTCAAGAGCGCCTGCTCAACAGATTCTGCCATCATGTGCATTTTTTTCTCCTAGCGGAAAGCGCAAGTCTACCGCAATTGCCAAAGGGTCTGCAAAGCCCTATGCTGTAGTCTTTGTTACAATAAATCCCTTTTTGCCAATAATTGCCATGTCACGAAAACTGTTTGTTACCACTGCACTTCCTTATGCCAATGCCCAGTTTCATATCGGGCACATCATGGAATACATCCAGGCAGACATCTGGGTCCGTTTCCAGCGAATGCAGAAAGACAATGGCAATCAGCGTGAAGTTCATTTTGTTTGTGCTGACGATGTTCACGGCGCACCGATTATGATTGCTGCCGAAAAAGCCGGGAAGACACCCCAGGAATTCGTTAAGGAAATTGCCGCGGGCCGCCAGAAGCCCTTAGACGGGTTTTATATCAAGTTTGACAACTGGGATTCCACTGACAGCCCGGAAAACCATGAATTGTCACGCGAGATCTATCAGAATCTGAAAGCAGGCGGCCTGATAGAAACCCGCACGATTGAGCAATTCTTTGATCCGGTCAAGGAAATGTTTCTTCCGGACCGCTATATCAAGGGGGAATGCCCAAAATGCGGTGCCAAAGACCAGAACGGCGACTCATGTGAAGTCTGCAGTTCGGTCTATACGCCCACCGACCTGAAAGCCCCCTACTCCATCCTGAGCGGTGTCACACCAGTGCTCAAATCGTCAGAGCATTTTTTCTTCAGACTTTCTGATCCGCAGTGTGTGGCTTTTTTGCGTGAATGGGCATTGGGTAATGTCAACGGGCATCCCCGCCTGCAATCAGAAGTCGCCAACAAGGCCAGAGAATGGCTGGAAGGTAAAGAAGGAGAAAGTGGTCTTTCTGATTGGGACATCAGCCGCGATGCGCCATACTTTGGCATCGAAATTCCTGATGCGCCGGGTAAATATTTTTATGTCTGGCTGGATGCACCGGTCGGTTACCTGGCATCGCTGAAAAATTATTTCAGAAAAATCGGCCGTGACTATGATGCCTTCCTGGCCGATCCGGAAACCGAGCAGTATCACTTCATCGGCAAGGACATTATTTATTTTCATACGCTTTTCTGGCCGGCCATGCTGCACTTTTCCGGAAAGAAAGTGCCCGACAACGTGTTTGTGCACGGGTTCATCACCGTTTCCGGTGAAAAAATGTCCAAATCCCGCGGTACCGGTATTTCACCGATCCGCTATCTTGATATCGGCATGAACCCGGAATGGCTCCGTTACTATATTGCTGCCAAGCTGAATTCCCATGTGGAAGATGTGGATTTCACGGCAGAGGATTTCATGGCCCGTGTCAATGCAGCCCTGATCGGAAAATACGTCAACATTGCCAGCCGTGCAGCAGGATTCATCACCAAAAAGTTTGGCGGAAACATCCATTCGGGCGCATCCGAAGCCAATGATTCGCTGCTCAACCAGATCCGCGCCGGCGCTGATGAGATCGCCAACCTGTACGACACGCGCGAATACAGCCGCGCCCTCAGGCAAATCATGCATTATGCGGATATGGTCAATGCCTACGTGGATGAGCACAAACCCTGGGTTCTGGCCAAAGAACCGGAACGCGAAGCCCTGCTGCATGAAGTCTGCAGCAAGCTGCTCGAAGCCTTCCGGATTCTGACCATCTACCTTAAACCGGTTCTGCCTGCATTGGCAGAAAAAGTGGAAAAATTCCTGAATCTGCCACCCATGCAGTGGGATGATATTTCCGCCCCCATGGAAAATGGCCATACCATCAACGCCTATGAACATCTGATGCAACGGGTGGACGAAAAGCTGATGGATGCCCTGGTGGAGCCGGCCGAGGCAACACCAGTAAACGGGAAAACGGAAGAGGATTCAGACACCATTGAGGCGATTGCACCGGAAATCACGATTGATGATTTTGCCAAAGTGGATTTGCGCATCGCAAAGATCGTTGAGTGCAGCCTGGTTGAGGGTGCCGACAGGCTGTTGCGTTTATCGCTGGATGTGGGTGAAGGCCGTTTGAGAAACGTTTTTGCCGGTATTCGTTCCGCTTATCAGCCGGACGAACTGGTTGGTAAAATGACCGTGATGGTTGCCAACCTGGCCCCCAGAAAAATGAAATTCGGCATGTCAGAAGGGATGGTGCTGGCAGCATCGGACAAATCCGATTCAGGCATCTATATCCTGCAACCCTGGCCAGGGGCAATGCCTGGCATGCGAATACGATAAAGGGACGCCATGAAGGTCGTTGTGAGGGAAGCGCTTCTTGATGATGCACAACTGATCGCCGATCTGACCCGGCAGGCATGGGCGGACAAGGTTGACGCCCGTTCCGAAGGCCATACCGAAACCGAAACCACTGTCCTGCCGGATCTCCAGCATGGCGGTGGTTTTATTCTGATGGTTAACGACAACCCCGCAGGATGCGTTCGATGGCTGCCCACCGATGAGGATGGCAGTATCTGGAAAATCCATCGTCTGGGTGTGCTGCCTGACTATCGCGGAAACAGTTTTTCAGAACATCTGCTCGAAGCCATTATTCATCATGCGCATGAATATGACATCAGCGAACTGCATATGGCGCTTTATCCTGAACATGAACGTTTGGCTGATTTTTATGCCATCTTTGACTTCAATATTGCCCCTGAACTCGAGTTTTCATTGCGTGACTCACTGACACCGCCGCCCGTCATGCTGCGAAAGCTTTTTGACTAGGGTCAGGACGCCAATTATCCGTCACGATTGGCG
>JAAZED010000352.1 GCA_012512465.1 Oxalobacter sp.
GAACAAAAAACAGGCCACCAGCGGCAAAGGCCATACCCATTTTGGCCGTGCCTTATACGAACTGAACATAGAAGGATTTTGTGCACACACTTGCCAGGCAAAAGGCCGTGTTGAACGGGCACACCAGACCTTGCAGGACCGTCTTGTGAAAGAACTCAGGTTGAAAAAAATAAAAACCCTTGAAGAAGCAAACGCTTATGCTGAAGAGTTTATCCAAATTTACAATATGAAATTCGCAAAAGAACCCCGTCACAGCAATGACGCTCACCGCCCGCTTCGCGATGATGAAGATCTTGATCTCATCTTTACCTGGCGCGAACAGCGATGTGTATCAAAACGCCTGACCATCCAGTACGACAAAAAACTTTACCTCTTTGAAGATAATGAAACCACACGCCGCCTGATAGGACATTACATTGATGTGTACCACTACCCGGATGGAAGGATAGAACCACGGGCGAATAACACTCCCCTTCCCTTTGTTATCTATGATCGGCTCTCAGAAATAGATCAAGGGGCTATTGTGGAAAACAAACGGCTTGGTCACGTTCTTCAGCTGGCACAGGCTGTCCAGGAAAAACGAGAAAACAGACGCTCACAAGCTGGCCCGACATCTATAGAAGCACCTCGCCGACGAGGAAAAACACCAGGCAAGAAATCCCAGCGAGCATTGGATGACAATGATGTCCTGGAAGCATGGCAGCAGCTGCAACAGTGTGCGTAAAAAGTGAGGTTAAAGGATGATACTGCCCTTTTGTTTTGCCGCTACCAGGTCGCTTTCAGCGGCCGTGCGTAGACGTACAAAATCGCTTTCCCTCATTTTTGAAAACTCTCTGGTGAAAATATTGTAGGTGAGCATGATCCATTGCTCACCTTCTTTTTCCACAGAATAGGCCATGATAACAGCGCCGTCCATCGTGACTTTATTGAGGCGAAGGAGTCGCCTGTTGGGATAATCTAGACGTCGAGGTTGTCCGTAATGTCTGCTAAACACGTCCATAACTTCTGTCGAGAACCCAGGATGGTGTGATTTTTTATGAGTTTCGTAACTCTCACGTATGGCATCATCGACATTTTGATGACAATCTCGAATCGCCTTCTCGTCGAAAGGCTGTTCTTCAACGATATAAGGCGGCCCGACATACCAGCTCGGGTCACGATCCGGATCAATTTCGATCGCCAGGATGGTTCTGCTTCCGACATCTGTACATCTCCAGGTTTGCCCTGTTGATGTCATGAATTCAGTGCCAATACTAAAATCCTCAAGCTTCATCCTTAGTCCTTGCTCAACAAATCATTCAAATACAAAGCATTAGTATACCTTCTGCCTGTGCTTGCATGAACGTCAAAGCGCCTAGTTTTGCAATATTTCAAATATAGTTGTATAGTTATATTATGGATACGAAACAAGCAACAACGACTTTTGAAGCCCTCTCTTCAGATGTGAGGCTGGATATCTTCAGGCTACTCGTCAAGCATGCGCCGGATGGACTCGTTGCAGGCGAAATAGCAAAAGCACTGGATATTCCTTCAACTAACCTCTCCTTTCACTTGAAAGGGATTACACACAGTGGGTTGGTCAACATGGAAAAGGAAGGCCGTTACCTGCGGTATCGCGCCAATATCCCTCTCATGCTTGAGCTGATTGGCTATCTGACGGAGGAATGCTGCTCAGCTGATCCGGAAAAATGCATGAGTTATCGGGCTGATTGTGGCATTCCCGCTGGTTTTTTGCCTGATCCGGCTGCCAAAAAGAAAAAATGACATCTAGTAAAAGGATTACTGACATGAGTACACAGGAAAAAAACGAAACGATTATCAGAGACACCGTGCGTACCGGCTATGCCGCTATTGCTATTGGTGCAGAATCTCCGTGCTGTTGTAGTGGGCGCAGCGGTCCATCAGACCCTGCTCGACTTGCTGCTGCTATGGGGTACGATGCAAACGATCTTGCCAACTTGCCGGATGGGGCCAATATGGGTTTATCCTGTGGTAATCCGGTTGCGATTGCGGCACTGACTGAAGGCCAGGTTGTACTTGATCTCGGCAGTGGCGGCGGCTTTGATGCGTTTCAGGCTGGTGAAAAGGTGAAGATGGCAGGACGGGTTATCGGTGTGGACATGACAGCCGAAATGCTGGGTATCGCCAGAAAAAATATTGGACAGTACAGAGAACGAACTGGACTGGATAATGTGGAATTTCGTCTGGGCGATATTGAACACCTTCCTGTGGCAGACAGCACCGTTGACGTCGTGCTTTCAAACTGCGTCATCAATCTTTCACCCGATAAGCCCCAGGTCTGGCAGGAAATCCATCGGGTATTAAAACGGGGCGGCAAGTTATCTGTTTCTGACCTGGCCATTCTAAAACCGCTTCCGGAAAAGGTGCGTGAGATGGCTGCTGCTCTCGTCGGTTGTGTGGGCGGTGCGGTATTGGTTGATGATACCCGTGCCATGCTGGAAAAGGCTGGATTCACTTCCATTATGCTGACTCCAAAGCCTGGCTATGTGCAGCAGATGCAAGACTGGAATGATCCACTTTACAAAGAGATTGCTGAAGCGTTGCCGGAGGGTGAAAAACTGGAAAACTATGTTGTCAGCCTGAGTATAGAAGCCAGAAAAAATGTCTGATAAGAAAAATACAGATTTAACTGATTCCGAGAAACCGGCTCCTCTTAGGGTCTGTTAACACTATTGACATCGAAAAGCCTCGACAATAAGTGCAAAAAGGATAAATCCAGAAAATATGACGTCAAGCTTGTCAAAGCGGGA
>JAAZED010000353.1 GCA_012512465.1 Oxalobacter sp.
ATTCTAGGCGGCCCTTAAATCCTGATTTTGTACTGAACCAGCCGCGTTATCAGGAGGGAACCATCCTGCTGGCACGCGAAAATTTCGGATGCGGCTCCTCTAGGGAACATGCACCCTGGGCCTTGCAGCAGTATGGTTTCAGGACAATCATCGCCCCCAGTTTTGCTGATATCTTTTTTAACAACAGTTTTAAAAACGGCCTGTTGCCGGTGATGCTGACGGAAGAACAGGTCTCTGTGCTCTTCAAGGAAGTGGAAGCAGAACCGGGGTATCGCCTGACGGTGGATCTGGAAAACCAGATTGTGACAAATGACAGCGGAAGCATCCGCTACCCGTTCGTGGTTGATCCCTTCAGGAGATATTGCCTGTTGAACGGCCTGGATGATATCGGTCTGACCCTGCGTCATGCCGATGAGATCCGCGATTTTGAAAAACGCCGGATACAGGATCAGCCCTGGCTGGCCAATACCATCTGAATAGCAGGCTTAACTGCCTGAAAAAACAAAAGTGAGGACGAAGTGAAAATTGCAATTCTGCCGGGTGACGGCATTGGCCCGGAAATCGTCGGACAGGCGGTTCGGGTACTGAAGGCGCTGGACGAGACATTTGAGATGGAAAGTGCGGATGTGGGTGGTGCTGGTTATGCCGCACACGGCCATCCGCTGCCGGAAGCAACACTCAAGCTGGCAAAGGAAGCCGATGCCATTTTGTTTGGCGCGGTGGGTGACTTCCAGTATGACAACCTGGAGCGACATCTGCGCCCGGAACAGGCAATTTTAGGATTGCGCAGCAACCTGGGATTGTTTGCCAATCTGAGGCCTGCCATCCTGTATCCGCAGTTGGCCGGTGCATCGACACTCAAGTTCGATATTGTCTCCGGTCTGAATCTGATGATTGTCCGCGAGCTCACAGGAGATATTTATTTCGGCCAGCCGCGCGGTATCCGCACAGCACCGGACGGCGCATTCAAAGGCGAGCGGGAAGGTTTTGACACCATGCGGTATGCCGAGACGGAAGTCAGGCGTATTGCGCATGTGGCTTTCCAGACCGCCATGAAGCGTGAAAAATGTCTGACAAGTGTGGACAAGGCCAATGTCCTGGAAACCTCCCAGTTCTGGCGCGAAATCGTCATTGATGTACACAAGGAGTACCCGGAAGTTTCGCTGGACCATATGTATGTGGATAATGCGGCCATGCAGCTGGTTCGTGCGCCCAAGAAATTTGACGTGGTCGTGACGGGTAATATGTTTGGCGACATCCTGTCGGATGCCGCTGCCATGCTGACCGGCTCGATCGGCATGCTGCCATCAGCATCTCTGGATGCCAACAACAAGGGGTTGTATGAGCCTTCCCATGGCTCGGCACCGGATATTGCCGGGAAAGGCATCGCCAATCCGCTGGCCACCATCCTGTCAGCGGCGATGATGCTGCGCTATTCGCTGAACCGGGCTGAACAGGCTGCCCGTGTTGAGGCGGCTGTGCAATCCGTGCTCGAGCAGGGAATCCGAACCGCGGACATCCATGAGCCAGGTCTGAAGCTGGTCAGTACAAGCGAAATGGGTGACGCAGTTGTCGCGGCACTCTGATATGCTGAAATTGTCTTTTAAATCAGGTGGTTGATATGAAACTCACAGGTCTCGTTGGCTGGCGCGGAATGGTCGGTTCGGTTCTGATGCAGCGCATGCAGGAAGAAAATGATTTTGCTCATATTGAGCCGGTATTTTTCACCACATCCAATGTCGGTGGAAAAGCGCCTGCCTATACCAAAAACGAGACGGTGTTGAAGGATGCCTTTGATATCGATGAGCTGAAAAAATGCGAAATCATCATCACGTGCCAGGGAGGCGATTACACAGGTGAGGTTTATCCCAAACTGCGTGCCGCAGGCTGGAATGGCTACTGGATTGATGCGGCTTCACGGTTGCGCATGGACGATGATTCCGTCATTGTGCTTGATCCGGTTAATGCCAATGTCATCAAGGATGGGTTGGCAGCAGGCATCAGGAACTTTGTCGGCGGCAATTGCACCGTTTCCTGCATGCTGATGGGGCTGGGTGGCCTCTTTGAGCAGGACCTCGTGGAATGGATGTCTACCATGACCTACCAGGCGGCATCCGGCGGGGGCGCGCAGCATATGCGCGAACTGCTCGGCCAGTTTGGCCTGATTCATGCAGAAGTCGCGGCGAATCTCAATGATCCGGCATCTGCCATTCTTGAGATCGACAGGCTGGTACTGCAAAAACAACAGGGCATGACAGAGGAAGAGACACGCCAGTTTGGCGGCGTACCCCTGGCAGGCAACCTGATCCCCTGGATAGATACCGACCTGGGCAACGGCATGTCACGCGAAGAATGGAAGGGGAAAGCCGAGACAAACAAAATCCTTGGACGCTCCAGTGCTGCGGACATTATCCCGGTGGACGGGCTTTGTATCCGGATTGGCGCCATGCGCTGCCATTCACAGGCATTGACTATCAAACTCAAAAAAGCGGTGCCGATGGATGAGGTCAATGACATCATTGCCGGTTACAACGAGTGGGTAAAGGTGATTCCCAACAACCGCGAAGCTTCCATGCGTGAGCTCACGCCTGCGGCAGTGACCGGCAGGCTCGACATTCCTGTGGGCAGGCTGCGCAAAATGGAGATGGGCGAGTCCTATCTTTCCGCCTTTACCGTGGGTGACCAGCTTTTGTGGGGTGCAGCCGAACCCCTGCGGCGCATGCTGTGCATGATTATGGCCTAGGAGCCTCTCTTTTTAACTTGCCTGCTGGAAAGTGAACGGCAAATGAATGGGGGTTGTCCCTTGTTGGAGAAAAGCAATAAATTGTTGTAACTCTGCCACTGAATGGTAAAATACGTCCAGCAAAAATCCTGAAAAACAGAAAATGGCTTCCCATGTTGTTCATTGGAGACAGTGCGCTTGCGCAGCCTGCACCATGAT
Source organism: Oxalobacter sp. (assembly GCA_012512465.1). GTDB lineage: Bacteria > Pseudomonadota > Gammaproteobacteria > Burkholderiales > Burkholderiaceae_D > Oxalobacter > Oxalobacter vibrioformis. Next base: position 2,942 of record JAAZED010000353.1, read on the forward strand.
GATATCGTCAGGTCAATTGCTTACTGTCAGTACAAGATAATTTTCGCGAAAAACCGGATCAATACAGCAAGTAACTTACCAGCAAATGCCTACAGAACAGCGCTACAGATTTGTGACTTCTGCTCTCAAGGTACTTTTTTTCCTCTTTTTTTCCGTCACGCTCTCCTTTGCCCACGCTGCCAACCTGGGCCGACTGACTGTTCTTTCCTCGCTTGGCCAGCCATTACGCGCTGAAGTCGAACTCACTTCAATTACGCCTGAAGAGGCATCTTCACTGGCTGCCAGCCTTGCGCCTGGCGAAGCATACAAACGATCCGGCATTGACTACACCTCGCTTTTGCAGGCACTGAACATCTCTGTCGAAAAAGACGGGGACCGCTATTTTGTCAGTATTCGCAGTACACAACCCGTCAATGAGCCCTATATTGGCATCCTGCTGGAACTTTCAACAGACAGCGAACGAAAAGGACGCGAGTATGTGATCATGCTGGACCCGGCAGAGTGGACCAATCTGCGTTCGGCGCCGCTTTCTTCTGCGGCTTCCATGCAAAGGCTTTCGCGACAGCAGCGTGCCGGGAGACTCTCATCCCAGGCATTTCCGGTTACGGCTGTCAGGCCGGCATCCGTCATCCCCGAAAAGGAAAAACGGGAGTCAACCGACTATGTGGTATCACGGGGAGATACGCTTTCCAAAATTGCAGGTCGCCTTGGTGAACGGAATATTTCATTGGAGCAGATGCTGGTAGCGCTTTACCGGAATAATCCGGATGCCTTCCTGGACAACAACATGAATCTGCTCAAGGAAGGGGCTGTCCTTTCCATTCCGCAGGCTGCTGATGCAGGGGATGTATCCCGCATGGACGCCCGCCGGATTGTCAGGCTGCATGCTGCCAATTTCCGTGGATACAGCCATCGCCTTGCTGGCATGGTTCAGAAATCAGCGCCACGCACCACCGCAAAAACCGGTCCGGTGGCTGAAGGCAAGGTATCTGCCAGCGTCAGGGAGCAGGCGTCACCTGTCAGCAAAATGCCGGATCGCCTGGAGCTTTCCAAAGCCCGGCAGGATGCCGTATCGGCAGGTATTACGGTAGAAGAGAAAAATGCAATGAACCGCGCGATTGAAGATGCCAATCGCCGGATTACGGAACTCGAAAAAAATGTCAGCGAACTGAGAAACCTGCTTGAGATCGTCAGCAAGAATGGCACTGCACTGACCAAGCCGGCAGAGGCGGTTTCCGGGCAGGAAGCGCAGATACCTGAAACCCAGCCGGAAGCGGTAAAACCGGAAGATGCCCAGCCAAAAGCCGAAGAACCCGCCAAAACAGACGTCGATTCACCGCAGACAGCGACCGGAACCATTGAAAAGACACCCGCATCTGATACCGATGCCTCCTCAGAAGAGAAAAAAGCAGCCATCGATCCAGGCCAGACCCTGGCAGGAAAAAAAGCGCAGGTATCCAAAAAGTCCGATAAAGACGATGACGATGAAGACGAAGATGATCAGGATGCAAAGAAAAAGCCCGGCTTTTTGAGTGGTGCGGTCTGGTATGTCGCTGCTGGCGTCACGCTGGCGCTACTTGTTCTTATTATTCTGATGCTGCGGATGCGCCGCAAAAAACCTGCGCCACCGGCACCTGCGCCAACGCCTGTTGCGAAGCCGCAGGAAGAAAAAGCGGAAGATGCCGCCAATCCGAACATTATTTCGGGGCGTGATTTCCTGGAGAGCATCACTGGCCGTGAGGTTGTTGATGAAGAGGAAGATGAAGATGAGGAGTCGTATCGTCCCATGA
>JAAZED010000354.1 GCA_012512465.1 Oxalobacter sp.
GGATGGTGCTTTACATTCACCGTCCCTGTGAAGATAAGGATTCTGTCGTATTATGGGGGCAGTTTATTCTTGTGAAATACCAAAAAGTTTCAAATTTATGTTTATTCGTCAGCTTGAATATCTTGTTACCCTTGCCAAGGAAAAGCATTTTGCCCATGCGGCAGAAATATGCTGTGTTACTCAGCCCGCCTTGTCGACGGCAATCCGGAACCTCGAAGAGGAGCTTGGTATCCCCATTGTCAAGCGGGGCCGGCGCTACGAAGGCTTAACCCCTGAAGGTGAGCATATTCTCAAGTATGCCCATCAGACCCTGGCCGCATGGAAAGGCATGCAGCAGGCTGCTGCCATAAGCAAGATTTCCGGAGAAATCCGGATTGGTGTCATCCCGACGGCATTGCATGTTGTTGCCTTGCTGACAGGCGCTTTTATTTCTTCCAATATCGATATCCATGAGCATGTACAAACGATGAGCATGGAAAAAATTATTTCAGCACTCGCACGGTACGAAATTGATTTGGGAATCGGCTACATCAGCGGACCGCCTGAGCCGGGGACGCGGTATCTTTCGCTTTTCAAGGAAACGTTTGTACTCGTGGCCCAGAAAACGTCCGAAATAGCCCAGCGTGATTCGCTAAGCTGGAGTGAGGCAGCCGAACTCCCGCTGTGCCTGCTTGCAGATGAACTGCAAAACCGGATGCAGATTAATGCGGCTTTTAAGCGGGCCAATGTCAAGCCGCGTATCGTGCTTGAAACCAATTCTCCGATGACGCTTTATACGCACGTCCGTTCTGCCGGGCTGTACAGTATCCTGCCGCAAAGCCAGGGAATTTTCAGTATGCCTCCCGGTCTTGATGATGTTGTTCGGATCAGCCTGACCCCAACTGTTGATAATGCCGTTGGTCTGATATCCCTGGATAAGGAGCCGCGTTCACCCATGGTTGAAGCCGCCTGGAAACAGGCGAAATCTTTTGGTGACTCCTTTGTGCTTTAAATCGTCATCCCTTATGGATGAGGTTTTTTTCCATGACAGAGTGGATTCACATGATTTGGAAAGAAAAACCCTCAGGACAACACACGGAATACCCTGTCCTGAGGGTTTTTTGTTTTTCAGTGATTTGGCGCGCTCGGCTGGGATCGAACCAGCAACCCCTGCCTTCGGAGGGCAGTACTCTATCCATTGAGCTACGAGCGCTTCGGGTATAAACGGGACGTTGAGTCCGTTATGATGCGCTATTCTACCTTAATTGAAGTCCTCGCGGCGATCTGATCAAAAGATCGATGATGGAGGGTTACATCATCTTGTTCCGGGTTTTGGGCGGATTTTTTGCGAAGTATTTTCTGATGCCATTCATGATGGCATCAGCAATTTTTTCCTGGTGTCCGCCATCGTTAAGCTTCGCTTCTTCTTCCGGATTGGAAATAAAAGCGGTTTCCACCAGGATGCTGGGTATATCCGGCGCCTTGAGTACGGCAAACCCGGCCTGTTCAACGTGGGACTTGTGCAGGCGATTGATACCGCCGATTTCATTCAGTACCGCGCTGCCAAGTTTTAAGCTGTCCTTGATCTGGGCTGTCGTGGACAGATCCAGCAGGACGCTGGCGAGTTGGCGATTGTGATTTTTGATATTGACGCCGCCGATCAGGTCAGCATCGTTTTCCTTTTTCGCCAGCCATTTGGCTGTTGTGGAGGAGGCCCCTTTTTCAGAGAGAACAAAAACAGAAGAGCCGTTGGCACGTGGCTCGATAAACGCATCAGCATGAATGGAAATAAAAAGGTCTGCCTGTGCCTGGCGCGCCTTTTCCACGCGGACGTGTAATGGCACAAAATAATCGCCATTTCGGGTCATGACAACCCGCATGTTTGGCTCCTGTTCTATGCGTGTCTTGAGACGGCGGGCAATGGAAAGCACCACATCTTTTTCGCGGCTGCCACGATGGCCGATAGCGCCCGGGTCTTCCCCCCCATGCCCGGGGTCTAAAACCACAGTAACCATCCGGTTAAGCTGTATTTTATCCGTATTTTTTTCCGGTTTTGATGCGACGGCTTTTGGCGCGGATTCCGTTTTTTCTTCTATGACAGGAGCGGGTTGTTTTCGGGTCTTGTTATTGGCTTCGCTACTCCGGATCAAGGCGGCAATCGGATCGACAGGCGCTGTCGGGTATAAATCCAGAACCAGACGGTGCTGATATTTATCGACAGGCTTGAGGGTGAACACCTGCGGTTTGACTGCTTCTCTCAAATCAAAAACAATTCGGACGACATTTGGTTTGGTCTGACCAACCCGTGCCTGTTTGACATAAGGATCATCCGTCTGGATTTTGGCCACGAGCTCTTTAAGTGCCGGGTTGAGATCAATCCCCTCAATTTCGACCACCAGCCGGTCAGGATTATTCAACGTGAAGTGTGAGGTCTTGATCTCGCCATCGTGTTCAAGCGTAATACGGGTGTAATCCTGCGCCGGCCAGACACGCACCGCCAGGACCTTTGCCCCCCAGGCGGGCAGTACCACGGCAAATGAGAGAACAAGGGAGAAAAAAACGCCCGTTATCTTCTTTAGCAGGTTGTGATGGTCACGAATCATTTACGCGTTTATTCCATTACTCATGCATTGCAACACAGATTTTGCCAATCGCTTCGGCACCGATATCGGTTTTACCGTACAGCTTCAGTTTTCTGCCCATGCCGATAATCAGGAAAATACCTTCAATATCCGCTGGTGGCAGAACGCCGGCGGCTTTTTCCGGCCATTCGACAATACAGATCGTATCGCTGTCAAAGTGTTCGGCAAAGCCCGCTTCTATGAATTCTTCCGGGTTTTCCAGCCTGAAAAGATCAAAATGCATCAATTCCACCGGATTGCCGTCAAGAGGGATCGTATAGTGTTCTGCTAGGGCATACGTCGGGCTTTTGACACTGTCCTCGTGGCCTGCCGTTTTCAGTATCGCCCGGACCAGGGTGGTTTTTCCGGACCCCAGATCGCCGTACAGGTAAATCTTCATTCCCGGTTTGAGCGCACGGGAAAGCGAAGCGCCCAGTGCCAGGGTTTCTGCTTCACTATTTAGGTAAACTGTTTTCTGCCGCATTGCATCACTCGCTTCGGTTGTGGGGTTAAAGCTCTTCCTTCTTTTA
>JAAZED010000355.1 GCA_012512465.1 Oxalobacter sp.
AACACCTGGACAATGCAAAAATCGACAAGGATCTGGGGGCGCTTGAAACCCTGGGAGAACATTTGCGCAAACGCACAGCAGAACAGATGACGCTGATTGAAAACGCGCTCAACAACAGGCAGTTTTCTTCAGCCGTACAGGAAGTCAGAAAAATGATGTTTTTGCAAAAATTCGCTGAGGAAATCAGTTTTGCCTTTGATGCGCTCGATAAAACCGACCCGACCTGATCATGGCACTTCTCCAGATATCCGAACCGGGCATGGCCCCTCTCCCTCACCAGTCAAAACTGGCGGCAGGCATTGATCTCGGCACCACCCATTCCCTGGTGGCCACCGTCAGAAACAGCATCCCCGAAGTACTGGATGATGAAACAGGACGCCCGCTTTTACCTTCCGTCGTCCAGTATCTGCCCGATGGATATGCCAAAACGGGCTACACCGCACAGGCATCACAGACCACTGACCCCAAGAACACCATTGTGTCCGTCAAACGACTGATGGGAAGAGGCATCAGCGATATCACCCATATCGAAAACATGCCGTACGATTTTGTGGACCAGCCGGGTATGGTGCAGATCCGGACGGTTGCCGGCACCAAAAGCCCGGTGGAAATATCCGCAGAAATCCTGGCAACATTGCGCCAGCGTGCTGAAGATGCGCTGGGCGATGAACTGGTGGGGGCTGTTATTACCGTTCCCGCCTATTTTGATGACGCGCAGCGGCAGGCGACTAAGGATGCGGCAAAACTGGCCGGTATTCATGTGCTGCGCCTGCTGAGTGAGCCGACAGCAGCTGCCATTGCCTACGGGCTGGATAATGCACCGGAAGGTATTTATGCCGCTTACGATCTGGGTGGTGGTACCTTTGATATTTCCATCCTGCGGCTTTCCCGTGGGGTGTTTGAAGTACTGGCAACCGGTGGCGACTCCGCACTGGGAGGCGATGATTTCGACCACCGTCTTTTCTGCTGGATCATCGAGCAGGCGCAGTTAAAGCCCTTGTCACCTGAAGATACCCGCACGCTGATGGGCAAAGCAAGGGAGGTGAAAGAACGACTCTCCTCCCGGGTCAAAACACGCCTTAAAGCCACGCTTCAATCCGGCGAACACGTCAATCTGGACATCACGGCAGAAACCTTTGAACAAATCACGCATCATCTTGTCTGCAAGACAGCGAAGCTGGCACGGGAAGCACTTCATGCCGCCGGGCTTGTTCCGGAGGATGTGCAGGGTGTGGTACTCATTGGCGGCGCCACACGCATGCCACACGTCCGCAAGGAAGTGCAAAAGCTTTTCGGCAAAACGCCGCATGCCAATATTGACCCGGAAAAAGTCGTGGCACTGGGAGCTGCCATGCAGGCAAATCTTCTGGCGGGTAACCGTTCCCCGGGAGATGACTGGCTGCTCCTGGATGTTATCCCGCTATCCCTTGGTGTTGAAACCATGGGCGAACTGGTCGAAAAAATCATCCCGCGCAACGCCACCATTCCCTGCACCTTTGCCCAGGAATTCACCACTTTCAAGGATGGACAGACTGCCATGAGTATTCATGTGCTTCAGGGCGAACGGGAGCTCGTCAGCGATTGCCGCTCTCTGGCGCGCTTTGAACTGCGCGGTATTCCGCCGATGCCCGCAGGCATGCCGCGCATCCGCATCACCTACCAGGTGGATGCGGATGGCCTCTTGTCTGTATCGGCCAGTGAACTGCACGCGAATGTAGAGGCATCCATTGTCGTCAAGCCATCCTATGGCTTAACCGATACGGAAATTGCCCGCATGCTGGCAGAATCCGGGCAGTCGGCACAAGCGGATATGGAAGCCCGCATGCTGCGGGAAGCGAAGCTGGAAGCCGAACGCATCATTTATGCCACCCGTGCCGCACTAGAAAGCGATGCCGCACTGCTCTCCGAAGAAGAACGCCAGACGATTGAAACCCTGCTCTCGGATATGGAGGGGCTTTCTGAAAGCACACACCCTGCTGTCATTCATACGGCAGTGGAAGCCCTTGCCAAGGGAACCGAAACCTTTGCCGCCCGCCGGATGAACCGCAATATCCAGCAGGCGCTGGCCGGCAAATCCATCCATGACATCACCTGAGAAAACGCTGATTAAATGATTTTGAGAGATGAAGTGCAAGGCGCCCGGAGCGCAGCAACCAAGACATATCTTAAGATAGGCGAAGGGTGCGAGCACCGCGTAACGCAGCAATTCGCTCTCAAAGCCTTTTAAGCAGCGCTTCCCTGAACCATAACCACGGAGAAAAACATGCCCCGTATTGTCGTCCTGCCCCACGAAACCCTCTGCCCGGAAGGTGCTGAATTTGACGCTCCTGAAGGCCAGTCGCTGTGTGATGCACTGCTTGATAACCAGGTGGAAATCGATCATGCCTGTGGTAAATGCAATGCCTGCTCGACATGCCATGTTGTTATCCGGGAAGGCTTTGACTCACTTTCGCCACCGTCTGAAAGAGAAGAAGACATGCTCGACCGTGCCTGGGGACTGGAAGACACTTCCCGCCTCTCCTGCCAGGCAAAAATCGGGGAAGAAGATCTGGTCGTCGAAATTCCACGATACTCGGTCAACCGTGTTCGGGAACGCGGCTAATTTCTGCGGGGAGATATTTCCATGAAATGGACAGACACCCTTCGCATCGCAGAGGAACTTTACGATAAATTCCCGGCTGTCGACCCGCTCACCATCCGCTTTACCGACCTGCATCAATGGGTATGTGAACTGGAGGGATTTGACGATGATCCCGAGCGGTCCAGTGAACGTATTCTGGAAGCAATCCAGATGGCCTGGATCGACGAGACAAAATAGGCGCTCTATCGCCGGTTTTGCTTCATGATACGTTGCTGTTCACGCTGCCAGTCGCGGTCCTTGATCGTATCCCGCTTGTCATACTGTTTTTTGCCTTTGGCAAGCCCGACCTCGCACTTGATCCGCCCACGGGAATAATGCAGGTTCAGCGGCACCAGGGTATAACCCGCGCGTTCGACCTTGCCAATCAGTTTGCTGATTTCAGACCCATGCAACAGCAGCTTGCGGGTCCGTACCGGATCCGGGTTAACGTGGGTAGATGCGGTGGGCAGCGGGCTGATATGCGCGCCAAAAAGAAAAATCTCGCCATTGCGCACAATGACATAGGCTTCCTTCAATTGCACACGTCCCGCCCGGATCGATTTGACCTCCCAGCCGTCCAGGAC
>JAAZED010000356.1 GCA_012512465.1 Oxalobacter sp.
ACCATCAGCATAGGCGCCGCCATCAGGAAAGACCCCTTGCAAACCCTCGAAGAACTTATCGAGCAGGCCGACAGCGCCCTTTACAAGGCCAAGGCAAAAGGCAGGAACAGGGTCGAGATGCTCTAGGGTGTGTTAACACGAAACAGCCTGCTGCAAAGCCGTTGTACTCCACATGGCTGTGTTGCCTCGAAAAAGGGGAACTTAATGGTGGTCTGCACCACCTGCATTCCCATTTCCCGATGCGCCTGGCCGGAGCGCAAGGCCAGGCAATGCCTGCTTCAAAAAACGTTGTATTTGCTACAACTTGTTGATTTTTAAGTAATATTTAATAGCCATTTTATGGCAATCCATATTTGACTATTTCAAAAATGGCGATTATAGTTTTATCGTGAAGTATTTTTCAGGGGTACTTCACAGAATACAGTTACTTATGTGTTTGTGTTCTCTGCTTACGTCTTTGGCCCGTACTTCGGTACGGGCCTTTTTTTATCTTTTTCAGCGTTCAGCCAGCGCCAGGCCCGCTTCATGGCGCACAAGACTCCCGTATACTGGACATGCCTTTTTACCTGTCGACAGGAGCAACATGAAAACCCGCCTTGCCCCTTTGCCGCTGGCCTGTACCATTCTTTTCCCGTAAACCGCCTGTGCGGAAACGCCCCGGGGTTTCGTCATGGACATGACCCCGCTGATCGGTAATGATGGCCGTATCCGCGCCATTGCACCCGGTGCGGCAGCCATCGCCGGTTCCGTGCGCCGCTATGCCGAAAACACCACCTACAAGCCCTTTATCTGGCGACGAAAGGGAGGCTTTCGCCTCCTGCCCACCGCAAAAGACCCTTCCTGGGGTACCGCCTTTTATCTCAGCGATGACGGCGCTGCCACCATCGGCTACCTGCATGGCGAAAATGTCGAGAATGCCGGGCTGATCTGGCTGGCAGACGGCACCACGAAAGTCACCAATACTCATTTCGGCGTTTTCCGCATCCACTGGGTCGGGCTTTCCGCTGACGGCACGCGGGCTGCCGGTACCAACAGGTGTCCTGCATGCGAGGGGGAAAAACGCCATTACTGTTACCCATATCAATCCGGCGGACAAAACCGTTCGGATCGCTGGCGATGAAAAAACACTGGCGGATTGCGGCCCGTATGGTGGTGATAGCGGCTGGAAGTGCCTTGAGGCGGCGTCACCGTCACTGCCGGATAAAAACGGCAGGTTGCGTTATACGTACACCCTTTACGCATACGTCAAAGAAGCGTACATTGAAAGGCGTTATATTCAGATCAAGCTTGACAGCAAAACCTTCAAGCCGGGCCTCTCTTCCCCGCTGCCACGGGGTACAATCATCTATGAGGCACCAGGTGACAGAAGGGCAGGTATGCCCCTGCCTTATTTCAGGGGCACTGCGATCGAATAGAAATACAGGAGAAAGATATGCTGGAAATCACCCGTTTTTCGCTTGAAAAGCATCGTGGGCCCTACGAGAAATGGCCGCTGAAAACCCGACTGGTTGCCGATGGCGCCATGCTCGACCTTACCATCGGTGGGTACACCCTCTTAAGGCAGTTTGAGACAGAAGCCGGCTATCTCCTGGTCACGGACTATGACTGCATGTATGAAGAAGTCATCAGCTTTACCCTCATCGACAAAGCCTGTACCCGCGTCCTTTCCCATCGGCAGATCGGTGCGCCTTACCAGACATACTGGCTGGGCGATGTCATCTGGAAAGATCCCTGGCGATTTGAGGCGACCATCGAAAACTCCAATGTAATTGCGAGCTTTACCATCCGCAAATTTCACATCCCCGGCTTTTACCCGCAACTGGGCATGCTGCTTTCCGCGGACAATGCGTGACCGAAACGCCTTTTCGCTGGGATATCACCCGGGCCGGGCAGCTCGGCAGCCTCCTCGGAGAAGCACCGCGCTAACCTGTATCCACCGATGATGAAATGCTGCCATGCTGTGCGCGCATCATCGCTTTTGCCGGCAACAGCGATCTTGTTTTCGTCGGACGTTCGCCTGAGAGCTTCTTTGATCTTTTGAGTGGCATGCTGTTTGACACCACCTGGCTGGAGCTGCGTTATTAGGATCAGCCCTCATCAATTACCTGCTGCAAAGCCGTTGTGTCCCCAATGGCAGCGTTGCATCGAAAAACGGGAGCTTGATGGTGGTCTGCACCGCCTGGCCCTTTGAGCCAAAACGGCTTTTCGCAAACGGAAAATTAATGAGACCTGACCCTGGTCTCAGCTGTACCACTCGACAGCGATCACTTCACTCCAGGGCGTCCTTGTTACCGCATATACCCAGGGAATCTGCCTCAAGAGGATATCCTGCGGTTCAGCTTGTACCGTGAGGCGATATGCCAGCCCCATCTCCAGCAGTCCACGGCGCTTCATGAAAGCATGTCGCAGATCATTTACCGTCATATTGCCCAGGGCCGTCCAGTGTGCCCGTATCGCCTCCACCACCAGGTCTGCCTGCTGCTTTTCCACCTCGCTCAAAAGCGGTGGCGGGGGGACAGGGCGACCGGGCGGCCATCCGCAGAGCAGGGCATTGAGGTTCAAATCCCCCGTTATGCCATTGTCACCCGTGACCATGTATTCCAGCAGGTAAATCGCCCTGGCGTGCGTTTCCTCATCAATAAAACGCATCACATCGAGATACCCGAGATGCCTGAAAAAATTGGTCAGAAAAGGCGCTGCCAGCACCAGTCCTGCATTGCCAATCGTTATTTGCCCAGTCATACGCGTCTTTCCCGTCGGAACATCAGGTATCCCCGCCGGGCTTGAACGGGGCGTCGTCTTTCTTGTCCCGGTTCTCCCCGATTTTTACCGATGTTACCGGGTTGCCCCCACTCGAAGGAAACGGCGTGCTGCCAGGCAGGCTTGTCGGCGTCGGCGCCTGTTCTGCCTTTTTCGCCTTGCGTCTCCTGA
>JAAZED010000357.1 GCA_012512465.1 Oxalobacter sp.
ACCGCCTGGATAAATGATGGTGTTATTGTAACAAACGCGGCTCCAATGAGAATACCTGATTTTACAGGTACATCATCTTTTGCCGTTCTTCCTCTGACGGGCCGGTTGAACGCAATTCATAGAAATTGAAGATGGCTTCCAGCACCTTGTCCGTATCATCAATCACTGTCATCAGATCCACATCTTCCGGAGAAAGCGTACCATACGGGATCAGGACATTCTTGAGCCACTCGAGAAGACCGTTCCAGAAATCAGATCCAACCAGAATAACCGGAATCCGCCGGGATTTTCCGGTCTGGATCAGTGTCAGCACTTCGCAAAGCTCATCCAGTGTCCCGAAACCGCCCGGGAAAAGGACATAAGCATCGGCGTATTTTGCAAAGGCAACCTTGCGCGGAAAAAAGTGGCGGTAATTCAGTGAAATATTCTGCCAGCGGTTTGGTGTCTGCTCAAAAGGCAGGTCAATATTCAGACCGACCGACAGGGATTTGCCTTCAAACGCACCCCGGTTGGCCGCGGCCATGATGCCTGGCCCCCCGCCGGAAATGACATGAAAACCGGCATCCGACAGGCGGCGGGAGAGCTCCATGCACTGAATATAATAGGGATTGTCCGGGTGAATGCGTGCCGATCCAAAAACGGTGACGGCAGGATTGAGCTCGGACAAGTGTTCGGTAGTCTCGATAAACTCTGACATAATGGAGAACATGCTCCATGATTCACGTGCTTTACGAATCGTGGCATAACTGACATCCTCAACTTCACGCAGCTTGACAATGCCTTTTTCGTTTTTTTCTTCTTTTTCGTCTTTGTCCATATGAAAAAAATCCTGTTATTGGTAGACGGCTCCAGTTTTCTTTACCGGGCATATTATGCCTTGCCCGACCTGCGGAGTCCGACCGGGGAACCAACCGGCGCTATCTACGGCATCCTGAATATGTTGCGCCGTCTGGACCGGGACTATCCGGGAGCATACCTCACCTGCGTTTTCGATGCAAAGGGAAAGACCTTCCGCGATGAACTTTATCCGGAATACAAAGCCAACCGGACGTCCATGCCGGATGATCTCGTCAGCCAGGTTACCCCCATTCACGATGCCATCAGCCTTTTGGGCTGGCCCATCCTGTCTGTTGAAGGCATAGAAGCCGATGATGTCATCGGCACCCTGGCAAAAAAAGCCAGAAATGAGGGATTTGAAACGATTATTGCAACGGCAGACAAGGATATGGCACAACTTGTCGGCGATGGCGTTACCCTGGTCAATACGATGAGCAACGAAACGCTGGATCGCGAAGGTGTGGTGGAAAAATTCGGTATCCCGCCCGAATCCATCATCGATTACCTTTCCCTGATCGGAGACACGTCAGACAATATTCCCGGTGTTGCAAAAGTCGGGCCCAAAACCGCACTGAAATGGCTGACACAATACGGCACACTCGACAATATCCTGACCCACGCAAACGACATCAAGGGGAATGTGGGCGAAAACCTCCGCCAGTCTGCCGACTGGCTTCCCAGGGCACGCGAACTGATCACGATCCGGACCAATTGTGATCTGGGCACAGCCGGTGATTCCATTGAAACCCTCTTTGCCCGAAAACCAGCGGATACGGACGGCCTGAAAAAACGGTTTGAGCAATACGGATTCAAGGCCTGGTTAAGGGAAATGGGGCAGGTTGCGCCTGCACAGCCATCGCCTGCCATTGGGCAGGGATCGCTTTTCGCGGGTGTCCAGACCAGACCTGCACCGGCAAATACCCGATATGAAACGGTCCTGACAGAAGCCGCCCTCGATACCTGGCTGGCCCGTATAACGGCAGCAGACCTTACCGCACTTGATACAGAAACCACCTCTTTAGATCCGATGGAAGCCCAACTGGTGGGTATCTCGCTTTGTGTCGAGCCCGGTTATGCCGCCTATATCCCGGTTGCCCATGACTATCCGGGTGCCCCTGAACAACTGGCACACGACCTTGTTCTTGGCAAACTGAAAGACTGGCTCCAAAATCCACAACATAAGAAAGTGGGCCAGAACATGAAATATGATAGCCATGTTTTTGCCAATCAGGGCGTCCGGCTAGAAGGTATTGCTCACGATACCCTGCTTCAATCCTATGTGCTTGAATCACATCGGCGGCATGATATGGCTAGCCAGGCCCTGCGCGTTTTGGACCGGAAAGTCACGGGTTACGAGGAAATCTGCGGCAAAGGCGCATCCCAGATCGGCTTTGCCGAAGTGGATATTGCCACCGCAACAGACTATGCGGCAGAAGATGCCGATATCACCCTGCAACTGCATGAAGCCATGTGGCCGCTTATCCGGGATGATGAAAAACTGGCCTTTATCTATCAAGACATTGAATTGCCGACTGAAGTTGTCCTGCAGAAAATCGAACGGCAGGGTGTCCTGATTGATGCCCGGCTTCTGGCCGATCAATCCGAAGAGCTGGGAGAAAAAATGGAAGTTCTCCAGGAAAAGGCATATGAGGCAGCAGAACAGCCATTCAACCTGAATTCACCCAAACAGCTTGGCGAGATTCTTTTTGACAAACTCCAGCTTCCTGTTGTGAAAAAAACACCTTCCGGCACGCCGTCAACTAATGAAGAAGTGCTGCAAAAACTTGCGGAAGACTACCCGCTGCCCAAAATTATTCTCGATTATCGGGGCATGGCCAAGCTGAAGTCCACCTATACGGACAAGCTGCCGCGCATGGTCAATCCCGCCACCCATCGGGTACATACCAATTTTGCCCAGGCCGTTGCCGTGACCGGCCGCCTGGCATCAAGCGATCCGAACCTTCAGAATATCCCGATCCGAACCGCCGAAGGGCGCCGGATACGCGAAGCATTCATTGCCCCGCCCGGCAGCAAAATCGTCTCGGCAGACTACTCCCAGATCGAATTGCGTATCATGGCACATATGTCTGAAGATCCGGGGCTGATCCGGGCGTTTGCAAATGGCGAAGACATCCACCGCGCCACCGCCTCGGAAATCTTTGACGTGACACCGCTGGAAGTTTCAGGTGAGCAGCGGCGCCATGCCAAAGTCATCAATTTCGGGCTGATTTACGGCATTAGTGCCTTTGGCCTTGCCGGCAATCTTGGTATCAGCCGTCATGCGGCACAGGATTACATTGAACGCTACTTTCACCGTTATCCCGGTGTTGCCCGCTATATGGAAAATATCCGTCAACAGGCCCGGGAAAACGGCTATGTTGAGACGGTTTTCGGCAGACGCCTGTGGCTGCCGGAAATCAACTCGCCCAATGGACCGCGCCGGCAGGCGGCTGAACGTGCGGCAATCAACGCCCCCATGCAGGGAACCGCAGCTGACATCATCAAGCTGTCGATGATTGCGGTCCAGGGCTGGCTGGAAAAAGAAAAGCTGACCTCGAATCTTATCCTGCAGGTACACGATGAACTGGTACTGGAAGTGCCCCAAAGCGAGCTGGAACTGGTGCGCCAGCACCTTCCGGAACTGATGTCACAGGTTGCGCAACTGAAAGTCCCGCTTATCGCAGAAGTCGGCGCTGGCAACAACTGGGATGAGGCGCATTAACGTCTCTTTACCGTAACGAGGACTTATTCTTTTTCGGGGCCAGTACGGGACGTCTGCATCAACCGTTTTTTCGCTTCCTGAAAAGTGGCTGATGTTGCGGCCATCTTGTGACGGACATCAAAAAAGGTTGTGGTCATACCACTTCCCATGATGATGGCGATCCCAAGCCAGCCGGTGATACCCAGCGCATCATCCCATATCAGGATGCCCCAGATGCTGGAAAAAACAATACCCGTATACTGCAGATTGGCCGTCACCAGGGTTTTGCCCAGGTGATAAGCCCGCGTCATGGCCACCTGGGCAATGGCCGCTGACACACCGATAACGGCCAGCAGGGAAAAACCATACCCGTCATGAGAATGCCATATCACACCGTCACTTCC
>JAAZED010000358.1 GCA_012512465.1 Oxalobacter sp.
CTCAATGAAAAAGAAATACTGGAAAAGCTGGCACTGGTGCACAAGCCTCCTGTCATCGTGCTGGATGAACCGACTGCCGGCGTCGATGTGGAATTGCGGCAAACTCTGTGGCAATTCATCGGCCGACTCAATCAGGAAAAACATACCATTGTACTGACAACCCATTATCTGGAAGAAGCACAGACCTGGTGCAACCGGATCGCCATGCTCCAGCGCGGTGAAATTGTAGCGCTCGATACGACAGAAGCCCTGATCAAACGGGTTTCAGAGTCCCAGCTTGTCTTAAAACTTGCGGAAAACCGCCTGCCGGAAAGTCTGAAACCGCTTATCGTGACGCAGGATACGATTGAGGCATCGCATATCTGGACACTGCGCATCAACCAGTACGACGAAATTGAAAAAATCCTGCAAATCCTACGGGAAAACAGCGTTACCGTCAGTGATATTCAACTCAAGCAGGCTGATCTGGAAGATGTGTTTGTCCAGATCATGAATACCAGGAACCGCTGACATGTTTTCCTCGCCATTTCTCACCCTCTTTTATAAAGAAATCTGGCGTTTCTGGAAAGTCGCCACCCAGACCATTACCGCACCCATCCTGACCTCCCTGCTTTATCTGCTGATATTCGGACAGGCGCTGGAAAATCACGTTCAGGTATACGATGGCGTGACCTATACCGCTTTCCTTATTCCGGGACTCGTCATGATGAGCCTGCTGCAGAATGCCTTTGCCAACTCATCTTCTTCGCTGATCCAGTCCAAGATAAACGGTAGCCTGGTTTTTGCGCTTTTGGCACCGATTTCCTATCTGGAATGGTATGGCGCCTATCTGCTGGCTGCGATTTTCCGGGGCATTGTGGTCGGGCTGGGCGTTTTTCTGGTTACCTGCTGGTTTGCCGACATTTCTTTTGTCGCGCCTGTCTGGATCGCTGTTTTTGCGCTTTTCGGCGCAGCCATTTTAGGCAGTATGGGCATTGTCGCGGGTATCTGGGCCGACAAATTCGATCAACTGGCCAGTTTTCAGAATTTCCTGATCATGCCGGCAACCTTTCTTTCGGGCGTTTTTTATTCAATTCACTCTCTGCCATCAATCTGGCAAACCATCTCCCGGTTCAACCCGTTTTTTTATATGGTGGATGGTTTCCGTTATGGTTTTTTCGGCCAGTCTGATGTGAACCCGTTCTTCAGCCTTGCCATCGTCGCTGTTTTTTTTGTCTTTCTGGCAGCAATAACGGTACGGATGTTGAAAAGCGGGTATAAATTACGACATTAAACCCGTAGAATACGGGTTTTCCTGTTTAAAACAGCCATCTATTCAGACTCGGGGAGGCGGGCTGTTTTGCTTTACCTATTGACCTCGCCCTGACAAATTAGCAGAAATGGACAAACTGATTATTTCCGGCGGACACCGCCTTTCTGGTGAAATCACCATCTCCGGCGCAAAAAATGCCGCCCTGCCGATCCTGTGTGCAGGACTTCTGACATCTGATACGGTTGCCCTGTCGAATGTCCCGGCTTTGCGCGATGTGCAAACCATGCTGCGCCTTTTGCAGCAAATGGGACTGAAAACCGAACAGCAGGGTGAAAACATTACGTTGAATGGCAGTGGCATCGATAATTTCTGTGCTCCATACGAGTTGGTCAAGACCATGCGGGCATCCATCCTGGTGCTGGGGCCGCTTGCTGCCCGCTTCGGGCAAGCCAAAGTCTCACTGCCAGGCGGTTGCGCAATTGGTTCACGCCCTGTCGAGCAACATATCAAGGGATTGCGCGCGATGGGGGCAGAAATTGAAATTGATGCAGGATACATTCATGCCAGGGCGGGCCGCTTAAAAGGCGCACGGATCACCACTGATATGATTACCGTTACCGGGACCGAAAATCTGCTGATGGCTGCCACGCTGGCCAACGGAGAAACAGTTCTGGAAAACGCCGCACGCGAGCCGGAGGTAACGGACCTGGCCAACCTGCTGGTCAAAATGGGTGCGCAGATTGAAGGGATCGGCACAGATCGTCTCGTGATCCATGGCGTTGAACAACTGCATGGCGCATCACACGAAGTGATTGCCGACCGGATCGAAACGGGCACTTTCCTGTGCGCGGTTGCCGCTACCGGCGGCGATGTCACGCTGGTGCGGACACAGGACAATATCCTGGACGCGGTTCTTGATAAAATAAGGGAAACCGGCGCCGAGATCACCACGGGTGATTCCTGGATACGGATACGGATGAACAGCCGCCCCAAGGGCGTGAGTTTTCGCACGACAGAATATCCCGGATTTCCGACTGACATGCAGGCCCAGTTCATGGCGGTAAAC
>JAAZED010000359.1 GCA_012512465.1 Oxalobacter sp.
CGCAGGCTGTATTCTATGTCGCTGAAGCTGGATTGGTTCATTTCCCCCTCCCATTTGGATGGCGATAATATACCGGATGTTTGCCCTTATGCCGCATGATGGGCGATTAAATCAGCGGTTCCTTAAGTGAAACCACCCGGATATCCCGCATATCCTTCATATATTTCCGGGCGACTTCCAGTCGTGTCTTCTGGCTTAAGCCGCCTTCCATGCCGAATATCGAAGCCGCATCCTCCTGGCTCAGATCAGCCATCTTCAGTTCCATCATCTCCAGCACATTATCCTGCCGTCTTGTCAGTTCCAGAAGGCCATCCTTTTCGTGAGGAGGATGCGATTGCCAGCTTTTTGGATAACGAACCTGCAAGTGTGCCATACCCGCAACAGGATACCCTGCCGTATCAAAAAGCGTCATGGTTTCTGCATTCGGCTGTGCGGCGCCCGATGCTTCCGGCGGTGGCTTGTCGGCAAAAACGAGGCTGTCAAAAACAGGGCGGCACACCCCCTTTTCCATAACGGAAAACGCCTTTTCCAGTTCCTTGCGATTGCCATTATTCGCTGTTACCGCGCAGGTTACGGCGACAAGCCCTTTCGGATGATGAATAAACATTTCACGGCTTTTCGTCACCCTCCCCATGGCCTTTCCTCCCTCGACGGGTACCTTTTCCATGAGAACGGCTGGCAGGCCATCGACTGTCACATCGTCAATAAGACTGATCCTTTTCTCCGGAGACTCCAGCATTTTTTGCCATTTTTGCTGCCTCACCTTTTTAGCAGGCGATCCCTTGATATCAAAAAGCGCCTTTGTCTCATCCGGCGGCGCTGCATACACAGCCAGATTCAGCTTTTCGGTGACAGCCCCCCGGTGCATGGATGCAAACAGGACCGTGTTCTTCGTGCCTTTCAGTGAAAGCTGCCAGCTTTCCGGATAAACCAGTTTGACTTCCACCCCCTTTGCCTGAGGGTGCCCCGTCGAATCAAACCCTGCCATGACAGGCGCAACAGAAGACTCGATGCCGGCAATACGGATACTGCCGACACTCTGCCCGAAAAGGCCCCCTTCTGCCTGTGCAAAAACCGTATCAACAAGATTCCTGTTTTCCGCCCGGCCTCCCACGCTGTATGCCAGGTCAACCAGCCTGTCCTGGTAAAAAATACGCAGCACCCTGCGCACGAGATAAACCGGACGATCCCCACCGGTAGAGAAGGACTCATCAAACTGGATGGCAGGCTGCCCGTCAACAAAACGATCCTGTATGGAAGACAGGTTTTTTTGATGCGCATCCCCCCATATCTTTTTGATATAGGCATGCCGGGTTTTCCTGTCCTTTGCCCCCTTGACCGGAAAGATATCGCCCATGCCGCGGCTATCCATCAGATATACCTTCATCTCCAGGCTCTCCAGCACCTCCTCCCCTGGAAAATTCAGGCTCAGTACCTCGTCTTTGTCGCGGCTATCCGATGGCTGCCCGCGCAGGGGATAACTCATCCGCATCTGCAATCCCTTCGCCAGGGGATTACCTGTTGTATCCAGCCACGTCACCGGCTCCTGTGCAAAAACCACTGACGACATCAAACCACCTGCCAGCAACAATGCGCGCGCTAAAAAAACTTTCATCCGCATCTTTTTTCCACCTGTTCCTCTATCTACTCCTGCGCTTTTTCATCATTTATGGCGTAATATCCACAAACCGCAGGCTGTCAAAATACGGCTGGCACACAGGGGTCATCATGTTCTCCATGAGCACATCCACTCCTGCCTTTTTCTCCATCACGCTACCTGCAGTGCAGGTAAGCACCACAATCCGTCCCTTTTCATACACATACAGCATCTTCATACGGAGATAGACATCGTCTTTTGAACCGGAAGGCAGGCTCACCAGTTCAATCATGGCCGCAGGACGCCCGCTTGGCACCACAGTGTCTGCGACAAAAACCAGCTTTGTGTGAGGGCGTGAATCAATCGTCCGTTTCCACATGACATAGCGTGCCTCCTGTGGTTCGGCATTTGCCACCGGAAGCATGAATCTCGCCTGATTCTCATCAAAAGCATTCACCTGAAG
>JAAZED010000360.1 GCA_012512465.1 Oxalobacter sp.
CCCTTATGCCGCATGATGGGCGATTAAATCAGCGGTTCCTTAAATTATTAACCTGTGTTTAACAATGCCAAGGATGCATGAAATACAAGCCATTACCCTGGACAGGTTTGACAGGAATAAGCCCGAGGTAAAATCTGTATGTCTGAAACACGCACCTCTTCTGGTTCACCTCTTATGAATGAAGCCGTATCCCCAAAACCGTCTGTTTCTGATGAAACAAAAGAGACGATTCTGGCTAGAGCCCGAGAGCGCGGTGCCGCGCAAAACCTGATGTGCGCCGGTGCCATCACCCCGGAAGAAGCCTGGGCACTGGCTGAAGCTGGTGAAGCGGTCATTGTGGATGTCCGTACGCTCGAGGAATACAAGTTTGTCGGGCGGGTGGCCAATTCCACGCATGTGCCCTGGATGTGCGGTCTTTCGATGATCCGCAACCCCAGCTTTATCAATGAAATCGAAAAAACGCTGCCCAAGGATAAAACGATTATCCTGCTGTGCCGAAGCGGTCAGCGCTCGGTTGGCGCGGCAGAAGCCATGACACGCGCAGGCTATACCGCTGCTTATAATCTGGATGAGGGATTTGAAGGTACGCTGGACGAAAACCGGCAGCGCGGCTCAACCAATGGCTGGCGCTATCGCGGCCTGCATGATGTATTCTGCTGCTATTTCGCCAAGTGCACCTAAAGACAGATTCTGTCCGAATTCAACTGACGGTTTTCTGGCTGACTCCGGCACGGCCTGTGACAAGCCATGTCCCAATAACCCCGTTACATGAGCACGAATCACTTGTGCAACACCGTTATACCCTGCTGTCAAGATCCTTCTGACGGTTTGTTCGAATGTTTGTCCTGTCGCTCGGAAAGCGAGTGTCAGTGCGGGTTATGGAGTGGGTTCCACACGCAGTTTTTGATGATTTTTTGAAGCCGAAGAGAAAAAGGCAAAAACCCCGAAGGAGATTAGCCAGTCTTATTGAATTTCACCGAGACGTTGCAACGCCTCGTCGATCCTTTCGACCGCGATGATGGTCATGCCTTCCAGCTTCTGTTTGGGGGCGTTGGCTTTCGGGATAATGGCGGTGGAAAATCCCAGCTTGACGGCTTCGCGCAGGCGCTCCTGGCCGCGTGGCGCGGGACGGATTTCACCTGCCAGGCCGACTTCACCAAATACTACGAGCCCCCTGGGCAGGGGACGGTTGCGAAGTGAGGAATGGATGGCCAGCAGCACGGCCAGATCGGCTGCCGGTTCGGTGATTCGCACGCCCCCGACGGCATTGATGAAGACGTCCTGGTCATAGGCGGCAATGCCTGCATGCCGGTGCAGCACAGCCAGCAGCATAGCCAGGCGGTTGTGCTCAAGCCCCACGGAAAGGCGGCGGGCATTGGGCAGCGGTGAGGCATCCACAAGCGCCTGGATTTCAACCAGCAGCGGGCGCATGCCTTCCTGGGTGACCATGACACAGGCGCCCGGCACCTGTTTTTCATGGTGTGACAAAAAGAGCGCGGAAGGATTGGATACGCCTTTGAGCCCCGTTTCTGTCATGGCAAAAACGCCGATCTCATTGACGGCACCAAAGCGGTTCTTGAATGCCCTGACGAGGCGAAAGCTGGAATGGGCATCTCCCTCAAAGTAAAGCACGGTATCGACGATATGTTCGAGCACGCGCGGCCCGGCCAGAGAGCCTTCCTTGGTAACGTGACCGACGAGGATGATGCTGGTACCGGTCTGCTTGGCCATGCGGGTCAGCTGTGCGGCGGTTTCCCTTACCTGGGCGACAGATCCGGGTGCGGATGTCAGGGCGTCGGAATAGAGGGTCTGGATGGAGTCGATGACAGCAATATCGGGCTTTTGGTCGCTGATGGTTGCAAGGATTTTTTCGAGCTGGATTTCGGCCTGCAATTGCAGGTCACGCGTCGGCAGCGCAAGGCGTTTTGCCCTGAGCGCAATCTGGGCCCCGGATTCTTCGCCGCTCACATAGAGCACCCTGTGAAGCTGGGCAAGATTGGCCAGCGCCTGCAAAAGCAGCGTTGATTTGCCGATACCGGGGTCTCCGCCGATGAGGACGACACCGCCCGGCACCAGCCCGCCGCCCAATACCCGGTCAAATTCGTCGATGCCGGTGATGATGCGTGGCACGTCCTGTGCGTCGATTTCTGCCAGATTCTGCACGGGTGCCGCACCGGCCAGTCCCTTGTGCTGTGCGGAAAACCGGTTGGCGGCTTTTTCGATGACGGTTTCGACCAGGGTATTCCACTGCCCGCAGGCACTGCACTGTCCTGCCCACTTGCTGCTGGTGCCTCCGCATTCGGTGCAGGTGTAATTCGTTTTGGCTTTGGCCATCAGCGCTCCACGATGTGGGGCCTGAGGGAAAGTGCGCACATAAGTTCGTAGCCGACGGTTCCTGCGGCTTCGGCCACTTCATCGATGGGTAGCCCGTCTCCCCAGAGCACGATCGCGCTGCCGAAATGAGCGTCAGGAATCGAGGTGAGGTCAACGGTGATCATATCCATGGAAACGCGACCCACCAGGCGCGTCCTGATCCCATCAACAAGGATGGGCGTGCCTTCCGGGGCGCTGCGCGGGTAACCATCGGCATAGCCGCACGCCACCACCCCGATGCGCATCGGGTGCGGCGCAACATATTGGCTACCGTAGCCAATGGCTTCGCCCTTGTCGATATCGAG
>JAAZED010000361.1 GCA_012512465.1 Oxalobacter sp.
GCTTGCCGGCAGCGCCCTCTTCATGCTGGTTCTCAAGCGGATTCCCCTGCGTTCTCCCCTTATTTTGCCGCTTGTCGGTATCCTGCTTGGCCGGATCGTCAATGCAATTACCACTTTCATCGCCTACCGGTATGACTTTATCCAGTCCCTTTCCGCATGGACAACCGGAGATTTCTCAGGGGTACTGCGAGGCCGGTATGAGCTGCTCTGGCTTTCCTTTGCTCTTACCATAATCGCCTATATTGCCGCAGACCGCTTTACCGTCGCCGGGCTGGGTGAGAATTTCACCACCAATCTCGGGCTGAATTACCGGCGTGTCCTGGTTTTCGGGCTGGTTATCGTCTCAATGGTTACCGCCAGTGTGGTGGTTACCGCCGGTATGCTGCCTTTTCTTGGCATCATCGTTGTCAACGTCGTCAGCCTGCTTTTCGGTGATAACCTGCGAAAAACCCTGCCCTGTGTCGCGCTTTTCGGCGGCGGTCTGGTACTGGCCTGTGATTTGCTGGGGCGTGTTATCCGCTACCCGTATGAAATCCCGGTGGGTGCCCTGATGGGGGTCATGGGGGGCGCGGTATTCCTGTTCATCATCCTGAAAAAACGGGGAGGTGTGCAGTGAAAATAACCTTGCGCCCTGCCCCTGTCCTTGTTTCGCTCTCCTTTCTGGCGCTTTTCTCCATCATCGCCTTCATGACAGTCAATGCACATGGACGCTGGGATTTTATCCTGCCTTTCAGGAGTGTCAGGCTGGCTGCCCTGGTGCTGGTAGGCTACTCTGTTGCCGTTTCCACGGTGCTTTTCCAGACCGTCAGCAACAATCGCATCCTGACACCGTCCATCATGGGCTTTGACAGCCTGTACCTTTTCATCCAGACCGTCTTCGTGTTTCTTCTGGGGGCTTTTGTCGGCTCGTCTTTCCCTTCCCTGCTCCTCTTTTTCTGCCAGGTTGTTGTCATGGTTGCTTTTGGCTGCCTGCTGTATGGCTGGATGCTCACCAGGGGATCGCACAGCCTGCATCTGTTGCTTCTGGCAGGGATTGTATTCGGCTTTCTTTTCCGGGGCGCCTCGTCCCTGATGCAACGGATGATTGATCCCAATGATTTCGTTGTACTGCAGGATCGTTTTTTTGCCAGTTTCAATGTCACGGACACCCGCCTTCTGGCGGTTTCCGGCGGAATTGTTCTGCTGGTTTCACTTTTCGGGCTGCGCTACAGCCACTTTTATGATGTGCTGGCTCTGGGGCGCGAAACTGCAACGAGCCTGGGCGTGAATTACCGCCGCACGGTGACGGTGGTACTGGTGATCATTACCATCCTGGTTTCCGTTTCCACCGCGCTGGTGGGGCCGATAACCTTTCTCGGGCTGATCGTGGCCAATCTGGCCTACCATCTGGCAAGAACATTCAGGCACCGTGTCATCCTGCCGGTTGCCGTCCTGCTTTCCGTCATTTTCCTGGTTGGCGGACAAATGCTCCTGGAGCATTTCTTCGCCTTCAATACCGCCCTTTCCATCATTATTGAATTCATTGGGGGCCTCTTTTTCATCGGTCTCCTGGTAAAAGGAGGCTCACAATGATCGAACTCTCTCACGTCAGCAAGGTATATGGCGAAACGCCCGTCGTGGATGATATTTCCCTTGTCATTCCCGCGGGGGGCATCACGTCCCTGATCGGTCCCAATGGCGCCGGAAAATCCACCCTGCTTTCCATGATCAGCCGTATCACACCCATGACAGGCGGCACCGTGACCGTGGACGGGCTCGATGTCAGCACTACCGCCGGGGATATCCTGGCGAAAAAGCTCTCTTTCCTGCGCCAGGATAACGTGCTGTCGGTTCGCCTTACCGTGCGTGATCTGGTGACTTTCGGCCGCTATCCTTATTCAAAGGGGCGCCCGACAGAAAAAGACCGGGAGTACATTGACCGCGCCATTGCCTTTTTAGCGCTCGATGACATTGCGTCGCGTTTTCTGGATGAGCTTTCCGGCGGGCAGCGGCAACGGGCTTTTGTTGCCATGGTGCTCTGTCAGGATACGGATTACCTGCTTTTGGATGAGCCTTTGAACAGCCTGGATATGCGCCATGCGGTGGACATGATGAAGCTGCTTCGCCGCCTGGCTGTCGAATTCGGCAAAACCATCGTCATCGTCCTGCATGACATCAACTTTGCCTCCAGCTATTCCGACCATATCATTGCGCTCAAAAATGGCCGCGTCATCAGGCAGGGTCCGCCTGCCGACATCATGAATGCCGAAGCGCTGCATGCCATTTATGACATGACTATCAACGTCCAGGAAATCAACGGCATACCCATTGCGATTTATTATGCGTAAGCCGGACCGGGCCAATTACCGTCTGGCGGCAACAAAGC
>JAAZED010000362.1 GCA_012512465.1 Oxalobacter sp.
ATGCTGCTGCCGCTGGCATTGCTGATGCTGGCAGTCGGCTTTTACAGTGGTTTCTGGGGTGAAAATATCCGTTTGTGGCACCAGGAAATGCGCCAGCTCCATCCTCTCCTTACGCGCCTGATGCTAGTCACTTCATGGGGATCGGCATGGATGCTGTATGCCGCCTATGCCGTGATCCTGGCCCATGCGCTCAGAACAAACAACCGACAGGAAATCGCTTTTATCGCCCGGTTTGTTTTCAGCCTGGTATGCGTACTGCTGATTGCCGCGGCCATGAAGGTAGCCTTTGGCATGCCCCGGCCTGGTATCAATCTGCCCTCGGCCCCTTTCAGCTTTGTGGATGATTTTGTGTCATTTCCCTCGGGACATACAGTACAGATCGTGACGGCGGCCCTTCCGCTGGCTTTCTACTTCAGCAAAAGATGGCTTTTCATCGCCATGTCGCTTCTCATTACCCTCGTTGGCTATTCCCGGCTATGGCTGGGCCAGCATCACCCGATTGATGTGCTTGGCGGTATTGTTGTAGGCAGCCTGATTGTTGTCATGGTCTTTCGCCGGACAGGCAGCAGGCAAATATGCTGATGGTGCCCCCATCCTGCGTGAAAACCTGCCGGGCACCTTCAAAATGACCAAAGCCGATGTAGACAGGGCTTATGGCAAAGGATGAGCCTCTGTTCAGGCAACGCCCTTTACTTCAAAACCGGCATCGGTAACCGCCTTTGCCATCTCTTCACCGGAAACCTGCCCATCGGATACAACGCGGGCCTCTTTCTTTTCCAGATCAACTTCTGCCCTGACACCTGGCAGCGCATTCAATGCTTTTTCAACTGAAGCCTTGCAGTGGCCACAGTTCATTCCTTCGATACTGAGTGTTTTAGTGGAAGACATGCGCATTTCCTTTCTTTCTGAAATCAGTGCAACCGTTTTTTCGGGTTGCGGTGAGCGAGTTACAGCGCCTTTTTCTGATACG
This sequence comes from Oxalobacter sp., assembly GCA_012512465.1. GTDB lineage: Bacteria > Pseudomonadota > Gammaproteobacteria > Burkholderiales > Burkholderiaceae_D > Oxalobacter > Oxalobacter vibrioformis. Next base: position 971 of record JAAZED010000362.1, read on the forward strand.
GGCATATCAGGCAAAGCGCTTTTTTGAAACAGGTTAAGCCTTAACGCATTGACGACGACAAAAACGCTGGACAGGCTCATGGCCGCCGCTGCAATCATCGGGTTTAATGTCAAACCGAAAGCCGGATACAGTAGTCCCGCGGCAACCGGTATGCCGATGATATTGTAGAAAAATGCCCAGAAAAGATTCATCCTGATGGTGTGTAGCGTGGCACGGGAAAGATCGTAAGCGGTGACCGTATCGGCAAGATCGCTTTTCATGAGCACCACATCGGCAGACTCCACCGCCACATCCGTCCCGGCCCCGATGGCCATGCCCACATCTGCCCTTGCCAGGGCCGGGGCATCATTAATGCCGTCACCGACCATCACGACTTTTTTACCCGCATCCATCAGGTGACGGATCGCTTCATCCTTTTCCTGCGGCATGACTTCAGCAATCACACGATCAATGCCGACCATCTGCCGTACCGCTTCCCCGGTTGCCGCATTATCTCCTGTGAGCATGACAACCTGCAGTCCCCGCGCTTTCAGCGCTGTCACCGCCGCACGGCTGGTTTGACGCGGCAAATCCGCCATGGCGATAATGCCCGCCAGTTGTCCATCCTGCGCAAAATAAAGCGGCGTTTTCCCTTCCCGGGCAAGCCGCGCGGGAATATCACCTGCCAATGCCAGATCAATACCGTGCTGCTGCATCAGCCGCTGGTTACCGGCAATACATGGCCCGTCAGTGGTGCTTCCTGAAAGACCAAGACCGGACAATGCGGCAAAGTCACTCACCGGAACCGGGATCAGGCTGCGAGCTTTCGCTTCTTCCATAATCGCCAGCGCCAGGGGATGTTCCGAACGGGATTCCAGCCCGGCAGCCAGCGCCAGCAGCGCATCCTCTTCCCCGTTAAAAGCAATGATGTCAGTCAGTTGCGGACGGCCTTCAGTCACTGTCCCGGTTTTGTCCAGCACGACGGTATCAATCCGGCACAGGTTTTCCAGTGTTTCGGCATTTTTATAGAGAATCCCCTCCTTCGCACCCCTTCCTGTTCCCACCATGATGGCAACCGGTGTTGCCAGCCCCGGTGCACAGGGGCACGAAATAATCAGGACCGAAATCGCACGGGCCAGTGAAAACTCCAGGCCATGTCCCATGAAAAACCAGGCAAGAAACGTCAGCAAGGCAATGGCAATGACAACCGGCACAAATATGCCGCTGATCCGGTCGGCCAGTTGCGAAATCGGTGCTTTTGAGGCACTGGCTTCCTCAACCAGGCCGATGATCCGGGAAAGCGTGGTATCTTCCCCGACCCTGTCCGCTCGCATGGTGAAATAACCGCTGGTATTCAAGGTTGCACCGGTCACCGCATCACCAGGCCC
>JAAZED010000033.1 GCA_012512465.1 Oxalobacter sp.
AATCAGGTCTATCGCCAGGAAGACGAATCCCATTTTCGAGGAAATGACCGCCACTATCTGATCCATTGTTTGTACCCGGTTTGTAAGGTTTCCAGGACGCTGTCCTGTTTTTCATGTTTTGCCGGTCAAACGGATATAAGCGCCCTTCCCCGGTTTTTGGCAAGTATTACATGCCGTTGAACGGCACACAACTTGTAAAGGAGCAGCGCCGGAAAAATCTCAAGGCTGTATGAAAAAATCCGCGGCCAGGCAGATGTCTGCCCTACCGTTTTTTCTTCCATTCGGTTGGACTGGCTCCGGTGAGTTCCCTGAACATGTAGGTAAAGGCCGAGGGGGAAGCATAACCCAGGTTCAGGGCAATAGCGGTAACGGGCATGCCGTTTTCCAGCCATTCAATCGAACGGAAAAGGCGTACCCTGCGGCGCCACTCCCTCATGGTCATTCCCGTTTCCCTTTCAAAATGACGGGTGATCGTCCGCGCTGATGCGCCCAGTTCATTCCCCCACTCCTCAACGGTTTTTTCATCACCGGGCTGCTCGTAAATGGCTTCGCATATTTTCAGAAGCAAAGACGATTGTGGCCAGGGCAGATGAAGGTTCAGCTTTTCAAGACGATGAAACTGGTCAATAACCAGTTCATTGACTCTTTCAATGTAGGCTGTTTCTTCGACTGCCAGATCCATGCGTTCCATTTCGATGATCAAGGCCCTCAACAGCGGATTCATGGCATAGACCGTGATTTCGTCCGGCATCATGAGTTGCGGCGGATTTTTGACATACAGCGTGCGCAGTGCCGTATTCATCAGTGCACCGGAAGCATGCCGGGTGCCTTCGGGAATCCAGATGGCCTGCTCGGGCGTGATGATATGGCGCCGGTTCTGTATATCCACGACCAGTGTGCCCTCGGTGGCATAAGTAAACTGGTTCCAGGGATGCACATGGTAGTCAAAAACCTCGCGTGCCTTGATATTTTGTGAACGCAGATATACCGAAAAAGGAAGCCCTTCCATTTCCGGGGTATACAATTTGGTCCAATCTGAAAAATTTTTCATGGTTGCTTTCGCTGGAATGACGCCCCATCGATAGTGCCTGTCATTATATCGAAAATTTGACTTCTGATGAAACGATACACTGATTTCAACAGGAAAGGAGTCGGTACTCATGGTTATTTCAACAGTCTGGGCGATGTATTTCAGTGCGACCGGCGCCACGAAAAAAATCGTGACGCAGATTGCAGGCAGTATCAGCCGGCAACTCGGTGTGTCCAGCCAGGAGTTTGACTTTACCCTTCCTTCCGGCAGAGACCGCAGGCCGGTCTTTTCATCGGATGAACTGGTGGTTTTCGGCACACCGGTTATTGCCGGACGCATCCCCAATGTCTTGTTACCGTTCCTTGACACCATGCAGGGCGGTGGCGCGCTGGCCATTCCCGTTTCCGCGTTTGGCAACCGTGCTTATGACGATGCCCTGATAGAAGCCAGGGATATTCTTGAAAACAAGGGGTTTCATACAGTGGCAGCTGCCGCTTTTGTAGGCGAGCATGCTTTTTCCACCACGCTGGGCGGCGGACGGCCCGATGCAGATGACATGGCGCTGGTGGAGGCATTTGCAGCAGGAGCTGCCGCAAAAATCAGGGCGATTGACGTCACAGGGAATCTTTCCCCCATTCATCTCAAGGGAATGCCTTATCCCTACAGAGGCTACTATCAGCCGAGGGATAGTGAAGGGCATGCAG
>JAAZED010000363.1 GCA_012512465.1 Oxalobacter sp.
CTTCTTGATCTGCAAAACGGCATGCAGGTACTGGATGCCTGCGCCGCGCCCGGCGGGAAAACCGGGCACATACTGGAAACAGCAGATGTCAGGGTACTGGCGCTGGACAAGGATGCCAGGCGGCTTGAACGCATCAGGGAAAACATGCTGCGGCTGGAACTGCAGGCGGACATCAGGCAGGGAGACGCCGCCGCAACCGGCTGGTGGGATGGCAGGCCTTTTGACCGTATTTTGGCGGATGTTCCCTGTACCGCATCGGGTATTGTCCGTCGGCACCCTGATATCCGCTGGCTGCGCCGTAAGGCCGATAAGGACCAACTTACAACACTTTCTGCACAAATTCTCGATAATTTGTGGCAGATGTTGCGCCCAGATGGTAAATTGCTTTTTGTGACCTGTTCGCTCTGGCCTGAAGAATCCGAAATGCAGGCGGCATCATTTGCCCTGAGGCACCAGGCAAAAAGACTGGCAGCTCCCGGGCAATTATTGCCGGTAACAGATCACGAAAACAATCATGACGGGCTTTTCTATGCGCTTTTCCAGAAGAGCACGGCATGATACGCGCTTTGTTTGTGATTGACCCTGGTTTTTTTGCGTGATACGACGACTCTTTCATCTGCTGGCCTCTCTTTTTCTGGCTTTTCTGGTTATGTACCCGATAACCTCGCTGGCAGACGGACCGATTGCGATCGACGCGGTCGAGATAGACAATTCGGATAACGGCTATCGGCTCTCAGCCAGTTTTTCCCTGGAACTGCCCCGAGGACTGGAGGAAGTTCTGCAGCGGGGCATCCCTCTGTATTTCACAACAGAACTTGAAGTCTCACGTCCACGCTGGTACTGGTTTGATGAAAAACCCATAGAAAGCACCCGTACTGTCCGGATTTCCTACAATGTCCTGACGCGCCAGTACAGCGCCACGCTTGTCGGCAGCCTGCAGCAGAATGTCAATTCTCTGGAAGAAGCCCTGAATCTGGTCAGGCACCCGCAACACTGGATTTTTGCGGAAAGCGGGCAATTGAAAGCCGGTGAGACCTATTTTGCTGCTGTCCGTATCCAACTGGATATGTCCTACCTTCCCAAACCCTTCCAGATCAACGTGATCAACAACAGCAGCTGGCGGCTTTCCTCTGAGTGGAAACGCTTTTCCTTCAAGGCTTAAGAGACTTTTGCCGTGACGCGCACGTTCCGCACTATTCTGATCATCGGCGGGGCCATCATGGGCATCCTCCTTTTTCTGCTCGCTTCAGCGGCAGAAAACACCAGCTTTTTTGAACAGCACTATCCCTGGCTTTTGGGGCTGAATATTCTGGTGGGCATTGCCCTTCTGGTTCTGATTGTGCTGATGCTGGTACGCCTTTTCAGGCGATACCGCCGTGGCCGCTTCGGCACCCGCCTGATGATGCGCCTGGTGCTTTTGTTTGCATTGATGGGCATTATTCCCGGCGCTGTCATTTATGCGGTATCCGTCCAGTTCGTTTCCCGTTCGATTGAATCCTGGTTTGATGTGCGTGTCGAAGCCGCGCTGGATTCCGGCGTCAAGCTGGGACAGAATATTCTCGAATCATTCCTGTCCGATCTGAATGCACGGGCGGAACAGTTGTCGACAGAGCTTTCCTCACTTTCCCTGTCCGAACAGATGCTCGCCTTATCCCGTGTGCGCGATGACAAGAACCGCGTGGAAGCCACGATCGTCACCTCCGGTGGCCAGATTGTTGCCACCTCCAGTGCTGACTACCAGAACCTGATTCCGGATCTGCCGACACCAGCCATGCTGCAACAGGCCGCAACAACATCACGTTATCTGGCCATTGAGGGAGAATATGACGATCCCCAAACCTCCAATATGGATGAAACGGCACTGCAATTGAGAGTGATCGTTCCGATTCCCAAAACCGTGGGAATCACCTACCAGAAAGAACAGTATTTCCTGCAGGTGATCCAGCCGATTTCCACGTCGCTGGCCATGGATGCAGAAGCATTGCGGGCGGCCTACAGCGAATATCAGGTACGCTCACTTTCACGTTCGGGATTGCGCAAGATTTATATCGTCACGCTGACGCTCACACTGCTTCTCGCCGTATTTGCCGCCATTGCCGCAGCATTCCAGATTGCCGCCAATCTGACACGCCCGCTTCTGCTGTTGGCGCAGGGAACAAAAGCCGTTGCAGAAGGCAATCTGTCACCCCGGCGGGCAGCAACCACTTCGGATGAGCTGGGCACACTGATACAGTCATTCAACGATATGACATTCCAACTGGCAGAAGCCCGGGAACAAACTGAGAAGAGCCGCATAGACCTCGAAACAGCAAAAGCCTACCTGGAGTCGGTGCTTGCCAATATGTCTGCCGGCGTTATCGTTTTAGACAACGCATTCCGTCTGGTCAGCGGCAATGAACCGGTTACACGGATTTTGCGTCAGAATCTCCAGACACATATTGGTGAGCCGCTTTCCGGCATTGCCGGATTGGGCACTTTTTCAGCCGCTGTTACCCAGGCCTTTTCCGAGCTGAGTGCCAAAACCGCCGCAAGCGGCAGTGAACCGGAAGGACAGCACTGGCAGAGACAGATTGAAATCCCGAACCTCAATGCCGATGATGATGAAGCGCATGACATCATGTTACTTGCCCGCGGTTCTCGTCTGCCGGTTAAAGGGGAAAGGGGTTACATCGTCGTTTTTGACGACATGACGGACATCATCTCTGCCCAGCGCTCTTTAGCATGGGGTGAGGTCGCCCGGCGGCTTGCCCATGAAATCAAAAACCCGCTGACTCCCATCCAGCTATCTGCAGAACGTCTGCAAATGAAATTGGAGAAAAAACTGGAAGCGCCGGAGGCACAGTTCCTTGATAAAAGCACCCAGACTATTGTCAACCAGGTAACCGCCATGAAACGGATGGTGGATGACTTCCGTAACTACGCCCGCACACCCCCTGCGCAACTGGCTCCACTGAATTTGAATAATCTCGTTGAAGACATTACGCACCTGTATACCGGTGACGATGCACACGATATCGTTCATACCAGCCTTTCTCCAGACCTGCCATGGATCATGGGAGATGAGACCCAATTGCGGCAGGTCATACACAACCTGCTTCAGAATGCCCTTGATGCCATCGCCGAAGACAGTCATGAGCAAAAAGAACCGCCACGTGTGGATGTCATCACAGAAAAAGTCACGTATCATAATGCCGCGAATGAAATCTGCATTGCAGTGCGACTCTCCGTCAGGGATAATGGTCCGGGATTTCCGCAAAAAATTCTTTCGCGTATTTTTGAGCCCTATGCGACAACGAAAGAACGGGGAACCGGCCTGGGTATGGC
>JAAZED010000364.1 GCA_012512465.1 Oxalobacter sp.
ATCGTGAGCTTTTTCTGAAAATGCGTGATCTGATTCCGCTTTTTGAAGGCTTTTTGACCTATGGCGGCATGTCGGTACGCGAGATTGAAGCCATGGCCGTCGGCCTGCGGGAAGGTCTCGACTGGGACATGATCAAGCATTCGCCGGAATTCATCCGCTACCTGGTGGACAGCCTGGATGCCCAGGGGATTCCGGTGATTACGCCTGCCGGCGGGCTGGGGTGCCATCTGGATGCAACGGGTTTCCTGCCACACCTGAACTCGCTTGATTATCCTGCCGGTGCACTGGGTGCCGCGCTTTATATCGTATCGGGCGCTCGTGGCATGGAACGCGGCACCATTTCCATGGATCGTGATGCAAATGGCAATGATGTGCCTTCTGAAGTGGAATTGCTCCGCCTGGCTTTCCCGCGCCGTGTCTTTACGCTTTCCCAGGTCAAGTATGTTGAGGACCGGATCAAGTGGCTGTGGGAAAACCGTAATCTGGTTGGCGGGTTGCGTTTTGTCGAAGAGCCGAAAGTCCTTCGTTTCTTTCTGGGGCGCCTTGAGGCAACCTCTGACTGGCCGCAAAAACTCATGGCGAAATTCAGGGCCGATTTTGGCGACAGCCTGTAATGCAGCCCTGTTTTTAATGAACAAAACGGCAATCACTCAAATGGTTGCCGTTTTTGTTTGATGGTGGTTGGAACCAATAACACGAGCAGGTATAAACAGCCAGCAAATCGTCAATAGAAAAGCGGGTTTTCCGTCACAGATGGTACGCTGGATGTTACAGAAGACTGAATAAATGAGGAAAGCAGAATAATGCCTAAATTATCCGCTAATCTGAGTATGCTGTTTACTGAAGTGCCTTTCATGGAGCGTTTTGATGCTGCGGCAAAAGCAGGGTTCAAGGGCGTAGAGTGCCAGTTTCCCTATGCCTTTGATATGGAGCAGATTGCCGAAAGGCTCAAATCCAATCAACTGGAAATGGTGCTTTTCAACCTGCCGGCAGGAGACTGGGAAGGCGGTGACAGGGGAATTGCGGCCAATCCAAACCGGGTGAGCGAATTCCGGGACGGCGTAGAAAAAGCGATTGAGGCGGGGAAAACGCTGGGCGTCAAACAGATCAATTGCCTGGGCGGCATAGCACCGCATGGCGTACCAGAAGCCCGGATCTACAAAACTTTTGTTGATAACCTGGCATTTGCCGCTGGTGAATTGAAGAACGCGGGTATCCGGTTGCTGGTTGAGCCGGTCAACAACCTGGACGTGCCCGGTGTTTACCTGTCTTATACGCAAAAAGCGATTGACATGATAAGGGATGCAGGCTCTGACAATGTCTTTTTACAGCTGGACATTTATCACATGCAGCGTATGGAAGGGGAGCTTGCCAATACGATCAAGGCCAATATTGCCATGATCAGGCATATGCAGCTGGCAGATAGCCCCGGCAGACATGAGCCGGGTACCGGCGAGATTAACTATCGTTTTCTTTTTTCCTTTATTGATGAACTGGGTTATGACGGGTGGATTGGCTGCGAATACCGTCCGAAAACCACTACCACAGAAGGTCTGGGCTGGATCAAGGCACACGGGGTATAAGGATTTATCTGCAGCCAGCAAATTAACGAGGGCTGACTCGTGCCATTGCCGGGGAGAGTTCATGCTTTCTCCTGCAAAGTTTTTTGAGGCCACTGGAACAGATGCGGTATGATGCTTGTCATATGACAGCATAGTCAGCCGACTGTTTGATGGCTTTTTTCATTGGCAGGTTCAGCTCATGACGTCTCTTTCCGATCCGCGACAGTTCCTCATTGATCTTTATGCAACAGCTGTTGCAGCCGTAAGTGCGGAAAAATGCCTCCCCCCTTATCTCCCCCGGTTGCCTTATGGCGGCCGTACACTGGTTGTCGGTGCCGGAAAGGGCGCTGCGGCCATGGCAAAAGTGGTAGAGGATCACTACAAGGAAGACGTCTTGGGACTGGTTGTGGCCCCTTATGGGCATGGGGCAGATACAACATTCATCGAAGTGGTGGAAGCTGCGCACCCTGTGCCGGATGAGGCCGGGAAGAATGCGGCACGTCGCATCATGGAAATGGTCAGCGGCCTGACGGATAAGGATCTGGTGTTGTGCCTGATCTCAGGTGGTGGGTCTGCGTTACTGTCTTTGCCGGCAGAAGGAATGACGCTGCAGGAAAAGCAGGATATCAATCATGCCCTTTTAAGAAGTGGCGCATCGATTTCTGAAATGAACTGCGTCAGGAAACATCTGTCACAGATCAAGGGAGGCCGGCTTGCCCTGGCCTGTGCACCGGCCCATGTCGTGACGTTGATGATTTCGGATATTCCGGGTGATGATCCGGCGGTTATTGCCAGTGGGCCGACATTGCCGGATCCGACGACCTGTGCTGATGCATTGGCCATTCTGAAAAAATACCGGATTGATCTGCCGGAAAATATCGGGGAGCACCTCGAAAGCGGGGCGTGGGAAACGCCAAAGCCCGGTGATGTCCGCTTTGCGCGCAATGAAAGCCACGTCATTGCCAGGGCGCAGGATGCGCTGGATGCGGCTGCCAGCATGTCACGAGCCGCCGGCATTACACCTTATATCCTGTCTGACCGTATTGAGGGGGAGGCACGTGATATTGCGCTCATGCATGCGGCAATGGCGCAGCAGGTTGTGACACACGCCCAGCCGTTTGCCAAACCCTGTCTGATGATTTCCGGTGGAGAAACGACTGTCACACTACGAGGTAACGGCAGGGGCGGCCGTAATACCGAGTTTTTGCTGGGTTTTGCCATTGCCATGGAGGCTTTGCCGGGTGTTTATGCCATTGCCTGTGATACGGATGGAATTGATGGTTCGGAAGACAATGCCGGGGCACTCTATATGCCCGATTCGCTTTCCCGGGCCAGGAGAAAGGGGATAAATGCCCGAAGCCTTCTCGAAAACAATAACGGACACTATTTTTTCAGTATCCTGGATGATTTGCTGGTTACGGGCCCTTCGCGCACGAATGTCAACGATTTTCGTGCTATTTTAATGATATAGATTATTGAAAAAAGAGATCATCATGCGACGCCACCGTAAAGCAAAAATTGTTGCCACACTTGGCCCGGCCAGTTCGGACAAGGAAACCATACTGGCGCTCTTTGAAGCGGGTGTGGATGTATTTCGTTTCAATTTCAGCCACGGCACCCAGGAAGATCATCAGGCACGTTATGAAATCGTGCGCGAGATTGAGCGGCTCAGCGGCCGGCCGATCGGTATCCTGGCCGATCTGCAGGGGCCGAAGCTGCGCATCGGCAAGTTTGCCTCAGGCAAAATCGAACTCGTTGCCGGAACGGAATTTACTTTTGATCTGGACAGCAAGGATGGGGATGAACACAGGGTGTCCCTGCCTCACCCGGAGCTTTTCGATCTGATGTCTGCCGGGCATTCCATTTCACTTGATGATGGGAAGTTGCGCCTGAAAGTCATTGGCAGTGACGCAAATCATATCAAAGCAGAGGTAATAACCGGCGGTCCGCTGTCAGACAGAAAAGGGGTGAATGTTCCTGATGTGATTTTACCCATTCCCATCATCACGGAAAAAGATCGCCGGGATCTGGAGTTTGCTCTTTCTTTGGGGGTCGACTGGGTTGCACTGTCGTTTGTCCAGCGACCGGAAGATCTGGAGGAAGCGCGTCAGTTGATCGGAGGCCGTGCCGGCCTGATGACAAAACTGGAAAAGCCTTCTGCCCTTGAGCAACTGGATGAAATCGTCAGGGCATCTGATGCGGTAATGGTGGCTCGTGGTGATCTGGGCGTCGAGTTGCCGCCAGAGCAGGTGCCGGGCGCGCAAAAGCGCATCCTGCGCGCCTGCAGGGATTATGGCAAGCCCAGTATTGTTGCCACACAGATGCTGGAGTCGATGATTTACTCTCCCTCGCCGACCCGGGCAGAGGCGTCAGACGTCGCCAGCGCGATTTATGACGGTACTGATGCAGTGATGCTGTCTGCGGAATCCGCCAGCGGGGCTTATCCGGTGCAGGCCGTGTCCATCATGGATCGCATTATCAATGAAGTTGAGCGAGATCCGATTTATCCCAAAATGATCAATGCGCAGCACGAGATGATATTGCCCTCCCCGCGTGATGCCATTTTTGTGGCGTTGCGGGCGGTTACCCATATCATCCGCGCGGTTGCCACCGTAACGTATACCGACACCGGCAGCACCAGCCTTCAGGCGGCACGTGAAAGGCCCATGGCGCCGATTCTCAGTATTACCCCGTACGTTGCAACAGCACGCCGGCTGGCACTGGCCTGGGGTGTTCATTCAACCGTGATGGATCATGATGTGGCTGATGTGAATGAAATGGTGGATGCCGCGTGCCATATCGTCTTTACAGAAGGCCTCGGGCTGCCAGGCGACCAGATTGCCATTGCTGCCGGCATGCCTTTCGGACAGCCGGGCAATACCAATTTGCTGCGTGTGGCGGAAATCCCCAAGCCGCAATAAGGTAAATGCGAAATTGGAATGGATTTAGTAAAAAAACAGGGTGCAGGCCCTGTTTTTTTATTTTCCCTCTACACTTTTGCCGTGATTCATCAAATGAATAAAAGAGGAATGAAAATGAGCCGCAAGGAAAATATGCTTAAGCCGGGCCTTCAGGGTGAAGTCTCGATCATCGTAAGTGACGCGCACACCGCGCGTCATATGGGGAGTGGCGGGCGGGATGTCCTGGCAACGCCCATGCTGGTAGCGCTTGTCGAAGCAGCTGCCCAGGAGGCGGTTTCATCGTATCTGGCAGAAGGTCAGCAGACAGTTGGTGTGCATCTGGCGTTGACACATGATGCGGCAACGCCTGTCGGTATGCAGGTGACAGCAACGGCAGAGCTGGTTTCTGTGAACGGGCGTACCCTGGTTTTTGATGTCAAAGCTCACGATGAAGTGGAAAGAATTGCATCCGGAACGCACTCACGCACCCTTGCTCAGGCTGCCAGTCTTGACCGGATGTTGCAAAAAAAGCATAAGAAATAAAAAAATTATAAGAAAAATATCAAAAAACCACTTGAAATTACATGAAGTTTGGTAGTATTCCTTATCCATTTTGGCTAGATCATAATGTGATAAAAAAATCTAATCTTGACCAAGGTCATTTTCAGCATAAAATTGTTCTCGCACAATAAGTATGCTATTCCGCAAATTGGATCCATGTTTTACCAGTCTGCGGCTAAGTATTAATTGGCAAGAGCGCATAGTCCGGAAGTAAGCGGAGTCATTAACATCCGTAAGAGACCGTGTTTAGTAACTTTAAAGGAGAGTAGAATTATGGCTACACAAGAAAAGTACCCAAATCGGTGGGTGCAGCTAATTCTAGGTATTGTCTGTATGGCCACCGTGGCCAACTGTCAGTACGGCTGGACGCTGTTCGTCGCACCGATCCAAGATAAATATCATTGGGCACGTACATCAATTCAGCTTGCATTTACCATCTTCATTTTCTTCGAAACCTGGCTGGTTCCGGTAGAAGGTTGGCTGGTTGACAAATTTGGTCCTAGGCCAGTTATTTTTGGTGGCGCGATCCTGGTTACCATCGGCTGGATCATGTATTCCTATGCCTCCACTCTGACTGTACTGTATATCGCTTCCGTCATCACCGGTATGGGTGCTGGTGCTGTTTACGGTACTGCGGTGGGTAATGCGCTGAAATGGTTCCCGGACAAGCGTGGTCTTGCTGCGGGCGCAACAGCTGCCGGTTTCGGTGGTGGTGCTGCTATTACCGTTATTCCGGTTGCTTCCATGATCAACAGCTCCGGCTACGAGCAGACCTTCCTGGTATTCGGTATCATCCAGGGCATCATCATCTGTATCTGCGCGATCTTCATGCCACGCGCCAAGCTGCCGCCAGGCACCAAGGCTGTACCGCGTGTTGTATCCAGTAAGAAAGAGTTCACCCCGACCCAAATCATGAGAGAGCCTATTTTCTGGCTGATCTATGTCTGCTTCGTGGGTGTTGCTTCCGGCGGTATTATGGCAACGGCTTCCTTCGGTCCGGTTTCCCGTGACTACGGTCTTTCCCGTATCCCGGTAACCCTGATGGGTGTTACCCTGCCACTCTTGACGATGGCAATGTCGATCGACAACATTGCTAACGGTGCGACACGTCCACTTTGCGGTTATCTCTCTGATCGTTTCGGCCGTGAAAACATCATGTTCCTGGTGTTCATGGGTGAAGGCTTCGCACTGCTCGGTCTGATGGCTTATGGTCGCACACCGATCGGCTTTATGCTCTTCGCAGCGCTGACCTTCGCATTCTGGGGCGAGATCTTCTCACTGTTCCCATCCATGTGTGCTGACACCTTCGGTGTGGCAAACGCGGCGGGTAACGCAGGTACACTGTATACAGCAAAAGGGACATCCTCACTGCTGGTTCCGTTTGCAGCAGGCCTCTCGGCCGGCGGTAACTGGGATCGCGTGTTTATCCTTTCCGCATGTATCGCATTCACCTGCTCGATCCTGTCCTTCTTCGTACTGAAGCCATGGCGTCGTCGCTTCATCCTCGGCAACAATGCAGAGGTTGAGGCTTTAGAAGCGAAAGCAGCAGCATAATATAGCTTTTCAGATCAGGGGTTTTTGCTGAATTGCCCCTGATAACAAGCTAAATGCACAAAAGCGGTAGTGTTTCGACACTACCGCTTTTCTTTGCCTGAAAGTCGGGATAAAATGCCATTGAATGGCACTTGCCGGCATTAAGTGCCAGGCAGAATGTACGGGAATAAAAATGCCGTGCCTGTGTCAGAAGGATAAGGCGACACAAAAGAGAAATTGGCTGCGGCGTGCCTGAGTTGGGAAAATGAAAAGAGGATTAAATTTTTCCCTGGTTTTTCAGGCGGCTCAGTGTTTCCGGGGAAAGATTCAGATAGGATGCCAGTTCTTTTTTCGGCATACGATCAAAGAGGTCAGGATGTTTTCGCAGAAAACGGTGTACCCGGCCCGGAGCATCCAGAAGGTGCAGTGTAATGGTATGTGACATGATACTGCTCATGATACGCATGACTTCCAGCTCAAAGAATTGTTTTAACTTGGGTTTGTCCTGAATATAGGCTGACCATGCCGGCATGGCAATCCGGGCAACCCGGGTTTTGGTGACCGCAATAATACTGAATGAGGCTGCCTTGTTCAGCCGCCAGGATGCATAGGTCGCCTCCATATAGCGTTCACTGGTGAAACGC
>JAAZED010000365.1 GCA_012512465.1 Oxalobacter sp.
GGAAAAACACCATGACACGCATGACACCCGCCCAGCGCCACCGGGAAAAGATTCTGGCGCAGCAATCCGAAAAGAAAAACGCCTCCGGCAACCCGGAAAAAGGGTCAGCTTACGAAATGATGCTGGTCAAACTCCATGCCGACAAGCGTCGCCTGAAAGACATCCAGTCGATCCAGACCAAGGCAACGGTCAAGGCGGAAATCCTGCCGGATTACCAGCCGTGGGTTGACGGTGTGCTGGAAGGTGGTCAGGGTGCCCAGGACGAGGTGCTGATGAATGTCCTGGTCTGGCAGATTGATGTCGGCAACTATGCCGAGGCCCTGCGAATTGCGGAATACGCGCTCGAACATGATCTTGTCATGCCGGACCAGTACACCCGGACGCTGGCCACCCTCCTTCTGGATGAAATCACCGCTGTCCTGCTGAAGGAAAAATACGAGACAGCAGAATCCATTGAGTATGCGCTGACTACCCTGCAAAAAACGGAAGAGATCACCGCGTCACGCGATGCGCCGGACCAGGCCAGGGCAAAACTTTACAGGGCTTACGGTAATGTGCTGCTGGCAAAAATTGGTGACCAGCCTCTCACCCCGGAAACCGTCGAACTGGCCAAAAAGGCAGAGGAATATCTCGAAAAAGCCTTGAATCTGGATGAACGATCCGGTGTGAAATCAACCCTTAATAGCCTCAAGAAGCGCCTGGAATTGCAGTCTTGAGGATAACGAGCGCCCCGCGCCTCGACGGCTCGGGCTGATTGTGATCCACCCGCCCTCTCCCCGGAAATCACATGAAAGCCCGACCACCGTCGACCTTTTTTTGAGATGGTTATGAGCGGCCTGATAGCGATTGAACCTTTTGAAGACGATGATCCGGCCACCCCGGATCTGGATTTCACGGTCACGAATGATGGCTGGTTTCCAGACATCGATCTGAAAGACTTCCGGAACGCGCAGCGCCTGGATGGCACTGTCACCCATGACCGGCTGAAACAGGCCATCGTCGCTGCCATCATCTACGTCAATATCGATCTGCAGTCCTGGCAGGAAATCCAGAATCAGGCTGGCCACACCAGTATGAAAAGCATCCCTGCCACAGCAATCGCCGGTGAAAGCCTCCTGGTAATCAATTACCGGCGAGCCGTGTACTGCATGGCCAAAGCCGACCTGATCGAGCGGTACCGTGATTACGACACGACCGGCGAGGGCAACAAGAAAGCCGAATGGCTGGAATCGTCACCCGATGAGCAGCGCCGGAATGCTCACTGGGCCATAGCTGACATCACCAAGCGCCGACACCTGACCGTGGAGATTATCTGATGCAGGTGCGGACAAAACAGAACGACACGCTTGACGCGCTTTGCTGGCGTCACCTTGGCAGCACTGCCGGGGTGGTAGAGGCAGCGCTGGAACTGAACCCCGGCCTGGCAAAACACGGCCCGATTCTGCCCCAGGGCATCATCGTCACCCTTCCCGATCCGGACACCGTCACCGGGATGGCCACAACAGAAACCGTGAATTTATGGGATTGAGGAAACCGAAATGACCGGCATCATCCTGATCATCATTCTTGTCGCCCTGCCATTGCTGGCATATGCCACGGCGCGATCGCCTGAAATGTACCAGATGGACATCTACCTCTGGGTAATCGGCCTGTCATTGCTGGGAGGCATTGTCTCTTTCAAGGAAAAGCGTAAATCCGGATTCTGGACTTTCAGGACAGGAAGCCCTCGCCTTGGCATTGCTCTTTTCATCCTGGTCAATACGGGCTTTTTCCTGCTGGAACTTCTCACCTCTGCCTTTTGCGGGATTCTCACTTTTTATATTTGCGAATCGGTACATATGGACCGGTTGCTCACCGCCGCTTTTGTCGGCCTGTCCGGTTTTGCCGGTGGCCGCATGCTGAATTTCCTGATCAACCTCGCGCAGGCAGTGCTGGAAAAGAAATTTGAGGTCAATGTTGTCGACAGGGAAAACCATGAAACTGACTGAACATTTCACGCTTGAAGAGCTGCTCCGGTCTGATACGGCGAAAAAACGCGGTATTGATAACACTCCTCCGGAAGGATCGCAGATCTACGCCAATCTGGAAAAACTGGCAGGAGTGTTGGAAGAGGTCCGCGCGCTCTTTGGTAAACCCGTCCACATCAATTCCGGGTACCGCTGCCCGGAATTAAACAAGGCTGTCGGAGGCGTCCGGAATTCGGCACACCTGACAGGCTATGCCGTCGACATCCGGATTTCCGGCGTATCACCGAAAGAGGTAACCCGGCGCATTTCCGCATCCGATATCCAGTTTGACCAATGTATTGACGAGGGAACGTGGACGCACTTTTCCATTGACCCGCGCATGCGCCGCCAGGCATTCAAGGCAGCAACATGATTGATCGACTGAAAAGCATAGCCGTCTCCCTCTTGTCCGGCCTCGTCTTTGGTCTGCTTCTCGGCGCTGGCGGCATGTTTTTGCTGTTATCCGGCTGCGAGGCAAAAAAAGAAAACAAAACACTGAAGGTCCAGGCAAAGGACAAAGATGAACGTACCGGTATCACGGCCGATATTGTCACCGGCAACGAAGCCGACCGGCGAAAAACACAGGAGACGATGGGGGCGATACATGCACAAACTGAAAATTACATTACTGCTGACGACAATTTTATCCTGCCTGCCGGTGCTGTCCGGATGTACGACGACTTCGTGTTACGGCGGGTTCCCGGAGCCGCCGGCATCGCTGATGGTGGAACCACGGGAACAGAAGCCCATCCTTGAGGATGGCATTTACAGACCGGTACCGATTCGCCAGTTTATGACTCGCGTCGGCGAAAACATGGAAGCCTGCCACCTCAATGCTGATGATTACCGGGCGCTGCAGGAATGGGTGAGGCGGCAAAAGGAGAAATAAGCCATGTACAAGCCAGACAGTCTCCGAAAACACCTTTCCGGCGCATGCCCTATCCTGAAGCGCAATCCGGAAATCCTGCACATCTTTGTCGACGAGGGAAATGTGGTTGCCGTCGGCACCAACTCGTTTTCGCATGAATACCAGTACCGGCTGAACATCCATATTGAAGACTACGCCGGCCCAATCGAGGCCATCACGGTACCATTGCTGACCTGGGTGATAATCCATCAGATCGAATTGCTGTCCAACCCCGACCAGCGCAAAACCGGCATCAGCTTTGATGTCGATTTCAACAACAACGATACCAAAGACATCCTCATACGCCTGCGCCTGACCGAAAAATCCATCGTCACCCAAGCGCAAAACGGCAAACTCAACGTCAAGGCACAGCAGGAACCACAACCCACCCCGGAATATGTTGATAAATTCTGGGAACTGTACAAGGGCGATACCCTGATTGCAGAATGGTACACACCAAAAGAAAAAGATGGAAAACGAACTGCAAAGGCTGGATGAGTGGATTGGCGGAATGCTGGCCAAGGTATCGCCAGCCGAGCGCCGTAAACTTGGCCGCAAGATCGGTGTGGATCTGCGACGAGGTCAGTCCGCCCGGATCGCTTCCCAGAGAAACCCTGATGGCAGCGGCTACGCCCCCCGTAAAAGACAAAAACGCATCAGCAGCCAGAAGGGGCGCCTGAAACGCCAGCGGGCGCAAATGTTCCAGCGCCTGCGCATGTTGCGAAACATGCAGATACAAGCGGATGAAAACCAGGTGAGCATCTCTTTTATTTCAAGACTTTCCCGAATCGCCAGCGTCCACCAGCACGGTCTGAAAGATCGGGTTTCAAAGCACGGCCCGGAAGCGCAGTACCCCGCC
>JAAZED010000366.1 GCA_012512465.1 Oxalobacter sp.
CTCCTATCTCCAGGCATGGGCATCCGTAATGGAAGCCAAAATGACACCACATGAAGCGCAGCGTACCCGGCTGTTCGATTTTGCCTATCGCTTTTATGACAGGATAATTGGCAATCCGCCTGAGAAGACGACGATGCCCAGCCTTGTCATGATGCGCACGAGCTATATATACACCCTTGCCGCCGATGCGGTTCTGTCAAACAGCACCACCCGGCGTCACCGGATTTTTTCAAAAGTGGATGCACTTGCCAAAGAGGCGGCGAGTTACCAGCGGCAAAGCAATGAATTGCCTGATGTATTGGCAGAGGCAGTAAACCGGACCCTCGTCCGCCTGAATCTCTCAAAAGCGTATTGTGAAGCGTCTCCTGCCAGACGCCGGCTTTACCTTGCCGCGGCAGAAAAAAACCGTGCGGCCTTTGCCGAAAAGGAAGATGCGGTTTCTCAATACCTGTTTCAGGAAGAAGTGGCCGTGATACGTGGCGATTGGAAAAATGCCATGAAAAACCTGCACCTGATTCCTGTTGAAGTCCGTCCGTATCTTCTGACCGTGCCATCCATACGCCATGCGAAAAATCCGATGGTTGTTGCTTACGTCAATGAGATTCGCCAGATGATAAATCAACCCGTCCGGGAGCATTAAATCATTCCAGACCTGAGCTGTAGATTCACCAGACCCGTTACAATCCGCCTGATCCGTATTTTTTAAAAAACGTGATGGCAAACAAGGAGGTTTATATGAGTTTTACCGGTAAGACCTGTGTTGTTACTGGAGGTGCCAACGGTATCGGCCGTTGTATCGTGGAAAAATTTGCCGCAGCAGGTGCCAATGTCGCCTTTATTGATGTGGATGCCGCCGCAGGGAGGAAGCTGGCGAAAGCAATCGGATCCCAGGCATACTTCATGAAAGGCGATATTGCCAAAGAACGGGTATTGTCCCGGTTTGCCAGCCGGGTCCTTGATCGTTTTGACACGGTGGATTGCATTATCAACAATGCGGCTATCAGCAGGCGGGGGATTTTTTCCGGCTGCAGCTATGATGATTTCCTCTACGTGCAGCAGGTTGGTGTGGTGGCGCCCTATATGCTTGCCAGCCTGTTTTTGGGCGCCTATGGAAAAGGCGCCTCCATTGTGAATATCTCGTCTACCCGCGCTTTCATCTCCCAGCCCGATACCGAAAGCTATACCGCTGCCAAGGGGGGCAGCAGCGCCCTCACCCATGCGCTGGCAATCAGCCTGTCCGGCCAGGTACGGGTAAACGCCATCAGCCCCGGCTGGATTGACAGCAGCGCTTACTACCAGGAGGGCAAGGCTGGCGCTTCACAACATGCAGAAGCTGACAGGCAACAGCATCCTGCCGGCCGGGTCGGCACGCCGGAAGATATTGCCGCGCTGGCGCTGTTTCTCTGCGGGCCGGACGCGAGCTTTATCACCGGCCAGAATATTATCGTGGATGGCGGCATGACCCGCCAGATGATCTACCATGACGATCATGGCTGGTCCTTTGATCCGAACCCGGGTTTTTAATCCGGCTGGAAGGGATATGGTGCCGGTGTTCTCCCTCAGGCGCTTTGCCATGAAAAAACCCTGCGCAAGGCAGGGTTTTTTGAATACGGATGCCGGTTAAGAGTGCAACTCAAGTTCAGGCTTGATGGCATGCAAGCGCAGGATTTCGGAATGGCTCAATCCATTGATGACAGATTCCAGCCCGGTATCTCCCATCAGGATATCCTGCTCCAGTTGCTGTTGTTTGAGCAGCCTGTCCAGAAAAGTCTCTTTCCCGCAGGATTCCAGCATTTTGAGCGCCTCGGGTGACTTTCTGGACCACCTTTCCAGTATCTGCCAGCCCTGGAGATTGATGTCCGCGTCTGCGAGGGCCTCAAGCGTTTGTGGCGTCAGTATTGATTTTGCATTGATGGTCAGATGGTGTTTTTTACCATGCATAGTCTACCTCCTGTTCTGAAATTGCTTTTTTTGTTCCAGAGATTGGTTATGCGGTTTACCCGAAGGTAAAACATATAAATATTGTCTTGATAATGTATTTCAAGACCCGTTTTCAGCGATATCTTTCGCCAATCGTTTCTTCCTGTTTTCAGGCAATGCCCGTCAGTTACTGCCCAAAAATTCCGGCGTCTTTTCAGAAAATGACACACCGTTTTGCACAAAGTGCCTTTGTTCGATGCTGGAATTCCATCCCGTTTTTCAGCAGTCAATCCCGGATTTTTTCCGTTTCCTTTCGGCTGGAAAAGAAAAATCAGGATATTTCTGCCTATGGGAGCAGGCTTTTTACCTGCCTTGTATGATATGACACTGACAACAGCGCCATGAGAATGATGAAAAGCAACGAAAGATGAAGTGCCTGTTCATCAATAGCGAAATATGAAGTATACCAAATATGTAAACCAGCGCCAATCAATGCTGTTGATCTAAGGAACCGCTGATTTAATCGCCCATCATGCGGCATAAGGGCAAACATCCGGTATATTATCGCCATCCAAATGGGAGGGGGAAATGAACCAATCCAGCTTCAGCGACATAGAATACAGCCTGCGCA
>JAAZED010000367.1 GCA_012512465.1 Oxalobacter sp.
GAAGAAGGGCGGCTGGGAGCAAAAGCCGCTTTGGATCTACACCAGAATTCAACACGTTTTTTATCCACTATTCAGGTTGGCATTACCTCCATCGGGATTTTAAGTGGTGCGATTGGTGAAAAAGCCCTCTCGGATCCGCTGTCGTCGTGGCTGGTGCAGATATCCTTTATGGCGCCTTATGCCAAAGCGATGTCCACGGCGATTACTGTGATTATCCTGACTTATCTTTCGGTGGTGATCGGGGAACTGGTGCCCAAACGTCTGGCCCTTCTGGCACCGGAAGCCATTGCGTCTGTCATGGCGCGTCCCATGAATGCGCTTTCCCGGATTTTCTATCCACTGGTTTCCCTCTTTTCCCTGTCCAGTGAAGTCTTGCTTGGTCTTTTCCGGGCGCGGGTCAAAAATGAGCCGCCTATCAGTGACAACGAAATCCGGCTGTTGATGGTGCAGGGGGCAGAAGCGGGGATATTCCACGAAAGCGAGCAGGAAATCGTATCCAATGTCTTGCGCCTGGATCTCCAGCCGGTTGTGGAAATCATGACGCCCCGACATGAAATGGCGGTGATTGATCTGGAAGATGAGCCGGAGGAGATCAGAAAGCGGCTTGAAACATCAGATTATGCCCGCCTGGTTGTCTGCCGGGGCGGGATGGAGCAGGTGGTTGGCATTATGCAGGCCAAGGATCTGCTGAAAAAAATCGTTGATGGACATGCGCCGGATGCATCAGATATCGAGGCGATTGTTCAGGTGCCGCTTTATGTGCCGGAAACCGTCAGTACTATCCGGCTGATGGAAAATTTCCGGGATGCCAATACCCAGTTTGCCCTGATAGTGGATGAATACGGTGTCGTGCAGGGAATCGTTACATCTTCCGATGTCATGGTGGCCATTGTCGGGGATCTTTCTGCCATAAAAGCGGATGCGGAAAAAGACATGATTCGCCGGGAGAATGGGTCGTGGCTCGTCGATGGAGATGTTACGATTGAAAAACTGAGTGGCGTACTGGCGCTGGATGATGAATTGCCGGGCTCCGGGGAGAACCGTTTTTATACAGTCGGTGGCTTTCTGATGCACACGCTGGGTAAAATTCCTGCACCGGCTGATTATATTGATGCACATGGCTGGCGCTTTGAGGTCATGGATATGGAAAAAAACCGTGTTGATAAGGTGCTGATCTCAAAAAACTGATCGCACCTCGTCATTGATGCCGCATGCCGTCAGCGTTTATTAATGCCAAAAAGCGTAAAGCGGCTTTTTGTGCGCAGTGTTTCATCATTAATGGCGACATTTTCCGGGCTGTATGCGCCGCTGACATATCCCATTTCGCTGGCAAGATGGACACTGACCGCCGTATAGCGAACCCGCCTTACCTTGACGCCGGCATGTTTTAGCCGATCACCCAGTTCACGGTCTTCCCCGCCGTATTTCATACGTTCATCAAAGCCGTTTACGCCAATAATGTCTTTTTTCCAGCCCGAGGCATTATTGCCGTTCCACTTGTTTTTGGTCGGTATCAGATTAAAGAGGGTTGAAAAAGGGCGTTTTAATACCAAGCGCAGCTTTTTTGCCGTGTCCGGGTAACCATTCTGCTGGAGCCAGACAATATTAAAGAGTTCGCCGGACTGGATGGATTCGTCGTCCACGCGCAGGCTGCAACACATGGGAAGGTTGGTATGACCGCCGGAAAGGTAATAATTCGGGCGCGCCTGTCTGATATGTACTGAAACAAAGTCTTTTCGGGGAACACAGTTGCCGTTTGCAAATATGAGATAGTCTCCTTTTGCGTGTATGACCGCTTTATTGAGCATGAC
>JAAZED010000368.1 GCA_012512465.1 Oxalobacter sp.
CCGAGCGTGTCACCTATTCCACTGCGCTGGACCGGTATAATTATTTTGCGATTTTCTATGTCAAGAATCTGATCAGAAACCCTATCGGTTTTGTGACCCACGTCAAAATGACGAACGAAGACAGGATAAGGCTCAAACGCAATACCGGTGCACTGCTTTATCTCGTTATAGAAGACTCTGCTGCCTATGACGCCAATATGCTGCCGGGAGACCTCATCATTGAATTCAATGATAAAACAGTCAAAGACGGGGAGCACCTGCTTTCCCTGATGGACGAGGTTTATCCGCTATACGCAACAAAACCCCTGGTGCGTAAAACCAGAGTCAAGGTGTTGCGTGACGGGGAAATATTGAATTTTGTGCTTGATCTGAAGGATTTGTAAGATTTTGGCGTACAAGACTTATTCAACAAATCCATCGGGAAAACCACACGAAACACCGCGAAGAAGGAAAAGCCCAGGGTATCCCGGAAAATTTCATTGGCGCCCTCTTTCTCACCATGGGGAAAAACACCTGATGGGCAACGCCAGCATTATTGCTTATCTCGAGGATACGCTGCCGGAGTAATCCAGGCTTCTTCTTGCCTGAAAGCAAGTGTAGCAGGTAAAATCATAAGACCCTCTAATGCTCCGCTGGAAATCTTATGCGCAAAACGCTCTTTTTATCCGTACTCGTGTTTTTTCTGAGTGGGTGTGCTTCAATGAAAGCAAACTACATTCCGGCTGTTACCAAAACAGACTGGCCAGAACTGAACAAACCAATCACGATCAACCTGGGCGAAGATATGCTTGTACAGAAATTTACTTCTGTTCGGCCGGTACTGACCGTGAAATCCAATATAAACGGTGCTTGCCATGCCATTCCTCAGGGCCGTTATCTCATGATTGGTGAAGATGATGACAGAATGTATTTTGACCCCGACGGGAGTGAAGGATCAGTCACTCGAGGCGGGAGCTTTTGTGCTGCCTTTACAGGGATATATGTGCCAAAAAATGATCCAACTGAAATTTGCATCATCAAACATACCTCCACCTCCTATTGTTTTGCTGCAGACCTGAATATCCAGGAAATGGAACTTGAAGCGCCTGATGCTGTGCAACGGTATTTGCTTTACAGTGGAAAAGAAGGAAAGCACGCCAAGCTGGTTTATATGGAGCGTCAAAAAGGTGAGGTAAGACTGACTCATACCGTAACGTATAACCTTGATGATGCCAGCACATTCTCATATGGTGGCGCAGAATTAAAAATAACAAAAATCACCAATAATCAAGTAACTTATACCGTCTCCAGGCATTTTCAAGAAAAGGAATCCAATCTTTTTATAAAACAAAGACGTCTGCTCTTGCGTTAATTTCATTGAATAAATCAGGCGGAAACACCGCCTGATTTATCCATCTTGTCTACCAGCTCCACGAAACAGCTGCCTTGGTGGTCATTATGACTTTTTCGGAAATTTTGCACTCAATCCCGCACTCAACCCGGCTGAACCAACGCCTGATGCAACCCCGCCCAGGATATTCAACCCGGCATTGGGCCTCCCTGCCTCATCGATTTTCATCTTGTCGACAGCATACTGTCCACCGGCAAAATTACCCAAACGGGCAACATCACTGGCAGCGTCAGCCATGCCGATCCCTTCGTTCTGCCGCAGGCGGTTGGCGCTTCGTTGCTGGCCAAAAAGCCCAGCC
>JAAZED010000369.1 GCA_012512465.1 Oxalobacter sp.
CCGCCGTTTCATACCTCCGGACAGGGCGCGCATGTTGACATTGGCCTTGTCCGACAGATCCAGGTTATGCATGACTTCGTCAATCCAGTCGTCATTTTTATTCAGTCCAAAATAACCGGATTGCAGCCGCAGGGTTTCACGAACGGTGAAAAAGGGATCAAAAACGAGTTCCTGGGGGACAACGCCCAGGTTTTTTCTGGCGGCCTGAAAATCATCAATCACATCATGGCCTAAAATATGGACATCTCCGGAGTCGGCGCGTGCCAGCCCGGCAATAATGGAGATTAATGTGGTCTTGCCTGCGCCATTCGGGCCCAAAAGGCCAAAAAATTCCCCTTCGCCGATACTAAGCGAGACATTCTGCAGTGCTTTCAGGTCACCGTAGTTTTTATTGATGTTTCTGATTTCAATGGCTGACATAAAAACAACTTTTCCATACAGGAAAGTCTGTCGGAAGGATCAGTTACATTGCCGGAAAATGGCGATAGTCGTGATATTGTACGACAAACCCTCTGCGACGGGCCGTACCGGGTTAATGCGTGGCTTCGCCGTGAGCGTTCACTGGTGCCGGCAGACCCAACAGATCAGTGACACCATACAATGCCGCAAGGCTCAGGATATTGTCAGGCGTATTGAGGAACTGAAGAGGCGTTGATGCAGCCTTTGCAGCACGCTGCCATGCAAGCATGACAGCAATGCTGGAAGAGTCTGTTGTGGTGATGCTGCCAAGGTCAAAAGCAGTCTGTCCGCCTTTGATGGCTTCCAGCCCTGTTTTCAGTGCTTCTTTTGCACTGGAAAAGGAAAGTCTGGTGATGGAAACAGACATCAGGACGCCTTCTGATTATTTGGTCGGCTGGCCACCTTTGGCCAGGCTGGCGTTCTTGTCTTTGAGTGTCTTGATCAGGCCATCAATACCGGCACGGCCAATCTCATTGGTGAAAGTGGTCTTATAGGTTTCGACCAGCCATGCACCCATGACATTGATGTCATAAATTTTCCAGCCATCAGCCTGCTTTTCCAGACGATAGCCAATCAGGATGGGTTCCGGATTTTTTGGCTGGATAATACGGGAATTGACGATAACGTTCGTTGCGTCTGCCTTGGCGCGAAGCGGCTGGAATTGCAGCTTGTGACCATCTTCCACTTTGGATATGGCGCTGGCATAGGTGTAGAAAAGCAGATCGTGAAATTGTTTGGTCAGCTCTTCACGTTGTGCCGGTGTTGCCTGGCGCCAGTATTTGCCGACAGCCAAAGACGTGGTCTTTTTGAAATCAACATATGGCATGACCTTTTCTTCGACCAGCCGGAAAATGGTCTGCATGTTGCCTTTTTTGATATCCTTGTCTTTTTTGGCAACATCCAGCACGTCCACGCTGACACGCTTGACCAGCTCATCTGGTGCTTCTTGCATACTCGCCTGTGCTGCGCATGTAAATGCCAAAGTGGTAAAGGCAAAAACAAACCATTTTTTTAATGCAGTCATATTCAATCTTCTTTTATTAAGGTGGGCTTTGGAAACGCTGATTAAAAGGCTTTGAGAGCGAATTGCTGCGTTAC
>JAAZED010000034.1 GCA_012512465.1 Oxalobacter sp.
GACCGGTACACGAAAGGTTCCGCAGACAAGTCGGTTGGAAACTTCGGTGAGGGTGATAAGCATGAGCCCTCCATTTATAATGGCACGGAACTGAACGGGCAAAAATAATTACTCCCTTTGTTGCGTAATACGTTTATAAAACGTATATAATACGCAAACCAACAAAGGGAGTGTTTTATTATGATTATCGGGATTGACCATGGCAACATGGAGGTGAAAACCGCCAGCACACGCTTCACCACGGGCATTTCCACATACAGCGAGCTACCTCACGGCTTGTCCTCATACCTGGAGTTTAGAAAAAAGTACTATACCCTTTCGAACCAACGCAAGCCTTTGGAGTGGCGCAAAGCGCAGGTGGATCACTTCTATTCTCTTACTCTGATTGGAATAGCGCGCGAACTATGTGCACGTGCGCAATATCAACCGGGTACGATTCCAGTTGAGCTTGCAGTCGGTCTTTCTCCCATCTACTATCTGAACCAATACCAGGAGTTTGAGAAGTATTTGCTGCAGTATGGGCAAAAGCTAGATTTTGTTATGGATAAAAGGCCGTTCTCCATTCGCATCAACGATGTGAAAAGTTTTTCGCAGGGCTATGCCGCCTCCATGATGACAAGTCTCGCCCAATATTACGGTTTCTTTTTTGTCATCGACATTGGCGGGAAAGTAGATATATCGGCCGTGGACAATGGGTTGATCGACTTTTCTGATAAACGGAATACCTCGCTGGACATTGGGATGGTTAGCCTTACAAATAAGATTGAGATGCAGCTAGATTCCATGGATGGCCTTAAAATTGACGAACGGCAAATTATTAATACATTGAGCGGGAAACACTCCGGGATAGCCCCTCATTACGCGGCGGCCATGCAGGAAACTGCCAAGCAACACACGGGAGAACTTTTCCAGCAGCTGCGTGAGAAGGATATCGATATCCGTTCGGCTCCCTCTTTATATGTCGGCGGCGGCACCCGAGTACTTAAGAAGTATCTCCAGCTCCATGTTTCCAAAACGACCGCCTTTTTTTTAGATGATGTCCATGCAAATGCCAAGGGGTATGAAAGACTATACTCATTGCTCCGATAGGGGGCCGTCATGGACAAAAATTTTCCGAACAGGTTCAGCATACAACTCAACCTGGACTTAGCAAGCCATCGGCGGGTGGCAGAGTATCTAAACTCTCTTGGAAGGAAGAAAGCCCACTTTATCGTTGAGGGTATGTCATTCTACTTGGACAACAAAGATAAAAAGATGGTGGAGATTCTCCCAGGGCCCCCAAAAAAAAGAGTTGCAAAGCCAAAGGCAGTGGCACCACATCCTCAGTCAATGGAGGTTGATGACCAACCAGGGATACTGGATAGCCTGAAAGAAATGGATTTGATGCTTCAGCCGGCAGAGTTGGACGCGGATTTCAAGAGCCGCTTTCAGAACAGGTACAGCGCCACACGAGATGATCACGATTAACCGGAAGGCCCTCAGGAAGGGGGCCTTCTTTTCATATAAAACGGAGTCGGACCCACGATTTATGTATCTGACCGCCGCTCTCTGCCATTTCTATTGGCAGCGCTGCTGTTACGCGTTACGATGAAAATAACCCGCCCCACCCACGGGCGGAGAAAGAAAAGGGGGAATGCCGGCAAACTGTGCCCAGTTTGCCATGCATACTGTCGATAAAGCAGATCGCCAATAGTGAGTCGATGAGATGTCGATTTACTATGGATCTGCTTTTTTTGTTCTCTATTTTGCTTTTTGGGTACCGGCAATGGAGAACCACCCGGTGGGTATCAACAGAATACGGGGGCCGCCTAAAACCTCTCAGCAATCAAAAAACTGAGAGGAGCGTATTCGTTTTGAAAAAACAGATAGGGCAAACCCAAATTGCCTTTACCGGGTACCTCATGGTTGCGTTGGAACGTTGCCGCCGAAGATATTTGGTTAAGCTGTACCGGACGCAAAAGGAAGTTTCTATAAGCAACTATGCCGATTTAGAAAACATAGAGCGCGGAATCTCCCAGGACTGGGACAATGAGTTGTCAGGCATATTTCAGCGCGTGCAGAGACCTACAGAGAGCGAAACCGTGCAGGTCGACAGTATCAGGCTCTATGACGAGATGGAACAGCTGGCTAAGCTTGAGCGGAAAGTGGTCTGTATGCACATTCTGAAGGACTACTCTTTCGCACAGATAGCCAAAATCATCGGGAGACCTGAAAGCAGTGTTAAGACAATTTA
>JAAZED010000370.1 GCA_012512465.1 Oxalobacter sp.
CAGCAGGCAAATTAATGAGGGCTGAGCCCAATGCCCCGTCACTGTTTTCTCCCAGGGCATCCCACCGGATCTCGCCACCGCCGATCAGGATGTCTTCCTCGCTGTCGAACAGTTCATTCACGTGCAGCATTTCCATATCCATTTTCGTCCTGCCTGCCCCGGCGTAATGCGTGAAAGGCATGTCGGCAAGAATAAGGCTGGCGCTTTCCGTTCCCTCATGATGCCGGCTGGCCGCATGTGCTGCTTTTATCCTGCGCAAGTGACAGGCCGTAAATTGCCACTATACTGCCAATCAGGGTTACCGCAAATCTTCAGTGATGCGCCTGATCCTGATATGATGGCTTTGTTTTTACTACTGCCCTTACTTTTCAGCCGACATGACACTCATTGCGCTATGGAACCAGGGTGACCTGCTGATCAAGGGAATTGCCCTTCTCTTGCTGGTGATGTCTGTCGCCTCCTGGTATATCATCGTCACCCGGACCATGCGGGCCCTCGCATTTCGCAAAATGGCTGATGAAACCGCTGCCTTCTGGGCGGCCCGCGATCTTGATGAGGGTATTGCCGCACTTTCCCGTGAAGGACAGGATAACCCCTTCCTTTATCTTGCAACCGAGGGCGAACTGACGATGCGCCACCACAGCGCACGGAGAGAAAACCTCAAGAGCCAGATTTCCCTGCCGGACCTGCTGACGGAAAGCCTGCGCGGCGCCATTGATGAAAATACCCTGCGCCTGCAAAGCGGCCTGTCCATCCTGGCGTCTGTGGGCTCCACCTCGCCTTTTATCGGCCTGCTGGGCACGGTATGGGGGATTTACCATGCCCTCGTCAGTATTGGCGCGACAGGCCAGGCCAGCATCGACAAGGTGGCGGGGCCTGTAGGCGAAGCGCTTATCATGACAGCGCTAGGCTTGGCAGTGGCTATTCCCGCTGTACTGGCCTACAACGCGCTGGTACGGGCAAACCGGCGGGCAATCGGCCGGATGAACCGCTTTGCCCGGCAGCTTCATGCGTATTTCCTGACAGGCGCCCCTCTTGAGGCAACGGATACGAAAGCGCCGGTAAATATCGCCGGGAGGGCATAGAATGGCTTTTGGCGGCGGACTGGAAAATGACGATGAGGTGATGAGTGAAATCAACGTGACGCCGCTGGTGGACGTCATGCTGGTGCTGTTGATTATTTTCATCCTGACGGTGCCTGTGCTGACGCATACGGTCACGCTGGAGCTTCCGCAGGCGCAAAACCAGCCCAACGTCATTGAACCCTCCACGGTCACGATAGCCATTGCCAAAGATGGCACGATTCTCTGGGACGGGGAAGCGCTCACGGAAGCGGCACTCGATGCACGCCTTGAAGCACTGGCGGCACAGGAAGACCAGCCGGAAATCCAGATACGGGGCGATACGCATGCCGAATACGGCAGCGTGGTCAAGGCGATGGCCGCCGCCCAGCGGGCGGGGATCAAAAAGCTGGGCTTCATCACAAAGCCGGATTGAGTGAAGAGGCCACGTCCTCTCGCACGAAAAACCGGAACTTTTTTCAGCCACATGAACCTGAAAACACGGGTACGCAACCCTGGCGAGGAGTTATTTTTTTGAGCATTCGCTTCAGGTAAGCGACATCCAGCAGATTCACTGTCCTGAAACGTCCATCGTAAAACACCGCCCAGTTATTGAAAACACAAGGCAATGCCTTTGCTTTTTGCAGGGTATCCACTTCAATGAAATCGGCAGGAACGTCATTCGTTTCGCAATACTGCTTTATCATCCCGATGTTTTGCCCGATAAAGGGGCATTGCCTATCGTAATAAATTGTCAGCGCCCGGCTTTCAATTTCCTCCTTTTTGGCATTGGCTGCAAACGCGGGCGTTGTGCCGTCAAGGAATAGTGCCAGCAATTGATATCCATTAGGGGTCGTATCAACCACCTCAAAGCCGAACGCCTTCGCAAATGACTGGTCAGACAGCCATGCTTTCTGTTTGTCTGCCCCGAGCACACAGATGCCGGATTTGCCCTTTTCCCTTGTGGCTTCCCAGTACCCACAGGCAATACACGTAAAACCCGTTGTCCCCCGTCAAGGGAACCCAGGCGGTTTCAAGCGGTGCATACTCAATAAAAACTGTCGCCTTTTCATCCAGTTTTCTAAAAACATGGCCTTCTTTGAGCCTGTCGGCAAGCCATTGCCGTTTGGCCTCAATACCCGGATGGGGCTCTCTGCTGCGGATAATACAGCATAGATGCTCGGTGAAGAGATTGTCTGTTGTCAGGTTGATAAAATCAGCGGCCATCGTTCATGGTTTTTCATGTCCGCCATTACCCTGACGTGCGCTTTCAGCCGACCGTGTCGATGGTTTCCATCGCCAGGCACAGATCAGCCCAGGCCTGCTTTTTGGCCATCGGAGTGCGCAGGAGGTATGCGGGATGGTAGGTGACAATCAGTGGCACTTCGCTGCCAGCCACAGGCAAACGGTGTACTTTACCGCGCATGGCAGCCATGGTGATGTCGCGGTCGGTGTTCAAAAGGCCAACGGCAGCTGTCTTGCCCAGGGCGACGATGACTTTGGGCCTGATATTCGCGATCTGCCACTGGAGATACGGCATGCACATGGCGGCCTCTTCCTCGGTGGGCGGCCTGTCCTTTTTGCGCTCGTCGCTGGCGCGGCATTTGACGATGTTGGCGATGTAGGCGTTGCTGCTCCGTTTGATGCCCAGCGCAGCCATCATGTTATCCAGCAGCATCCCGGAACGGCCCACGAAGGGCTCGCCCTGCTGGTCTTCATGGTAGCCGGGGCCTTCGCCGATAAAGAGCCATTCAGCACTGGTATCGCCCACACCGGGCACGGTATTGGTCCGCGTTTCGCACAGGGTACAGCGGGTGCAGCCCCGGATTGTCTCAACCAGCGCTTCCCAACTGGCAATGTCCTGTGGCTCAGGCAGGATCTCGGAAGGGTATGTTGGCGCCAGCCAGGCATCAGACCCCGGCTCAGGACCTGCCAGGGGATCAGGGGCTGTTTCCGCCCGGGAAACGGGTGATGGTTCATCGAGTGTGACGGTGACGGTTTCAGGGACGGATTCGGGTGCGGCTGCCCTGCCGCGCAGTTGCCACTCCGGGCCAATACCCATTTCCTCGAAGATGCGCGCCCTGCTCTTTAAGCTGCTCATAGCATCATCCTCATGACAATGGCATCCTCGCGGGTATTGTCCACATCGAGGTAGTAGTTTTTGCGGATGCCGATTTCCCTGAAACCGTATTTTTTATACATCTCCTGCGGGCCGATATTGGACGGGCGCACTTCCAGCAGCATGGATACCATGCCATGCTCGCGTGCGGTCTGGATGGCGCGGTCAAGGAGCATGCGGCCATAGCCCATGCCGTGCATGCTGGCTTTTAAGCCGATGGTCAGGAGATGGGCCTCATCGATGGACGTCATGAGAATGAAGTAGCCGGCTATCCTGCCGTTTGCTTCCTCGCACATGACCTGGCAGTTGTAGCCCCAGGCAACGGAATTGGCAAAGCCAGCCTCGGACCAGGGAAAAGGGAAAATCCGAGTCTCGATGGCATGGATCTCGAAAGCATCATCAATGTGCATCTGCCGGAATATCATGGGAATGTCTGCTCCAGGCATCATGCCCGCCGTTTCCTCGTAGGTGTCGATGGCGTGTTTTCTCAACATGCCCCCACCCCTTCTTTCATGATGCGACGCTCTTCGGTGGTATAAGCTACCTTGTTCCTGAGGTAAAGCGGGCTGGCATCATGCGCGGAGATGGTTTCTCCCCGCTGGTATGCGGCTTTGCCCAGGATGGCAACGGCAGTGCTGCCAGGGATGATATCTGTGTGCCTGACAGCAACAGGAAGCAAATCAAGGGCATCGGCATACGCGATGAGGCCATTGCCGCAGGCGTCAGGCCGCCCCTCAGGCATGACAGCTTCAGGCGGGGTGATGCGCGGCGCAATAACCGTCTGCCAGGACCCGTTTTCATCATGGCGGTACTGTGCCCAGTACACTTCTTTCATGCGGGCGTCCAGTATGGCCAGCACATCGGTCGCCCGATGGTCTATCCGGCAGGCCTCGGCCATGGCCATGAGGCTCACAACGGGAATAAGTGGCAAAGCAGCGCCAAAGGCAAGACCCTGGGCCACACCGCAGGCTGTCCTGACGCCGGTAAAGGAACCGGGACCGCATCCGAAAGCGATGGCATCGCAATCTGCCACGGCCAGCTTTGCGTCTGCCAGGAGTGCCTGGATCATGGGCAGGATGGTCTGCGAATGCGTTGTCACCCCCTGGCTTGCACAGGTCTGGATGGAACCGTCCGCTTTCATCAGGGAAACGGAAGCGGTATCAGATGAGGTCTCAAATGCAATGATGGTTGGCATATGACTATTTTACCCTGTGAATGAGGTTTTAAGGTGATCTCGATCAGCCTTGCCAGTCCCCTGAAAGGGACATGCTAGAATGTAGCAAGCCCCGCCGTCCGGAATGATTCATTTGCCGTGGAGACGCCATGAAAGCCTTTTTTCGCCCGTTTCTTTTGCCTGCTCTCTTCTTTTCCGTTCTCCCGGCTTTTTTCCTCCATGCGGCATGCGCAGCGGATGGAAATAATGCGGTATCCGGCCAGGCCATGCAAACCACCGCCTCCCCGGAAAACCTGCGCATGATCGACCGCATTGAAAGCGGCAACATTGAGGTAAACCGGTGGTACTGGATTGGCGACTGGGCTGCACCGACCAATACGACGATGGCCAATCCGGCAAAACCCTGGCTTACGGCTGAAAAAGCGATTCCGGTTTCTGTGGCAAGCCATTTTGCACGGCCCGAGGGCGGTGTGTGGCCCTTTCACGGCTACCTGCTGGAGTCGCTGGCACTGCCGGATGGGAAAAAGGAAATTGTTTTTAAAAAGAAAATCCTTCTGAGGCACCTGGTGGACAGGGAAAATATCACGGATGAGAAAACGCTCTCGGCCATGCGCCTGTTGGACAGG
>JAAZED010000371.1 GCA_012512465.1 Oxalobacter sp.
ACTCAGCGAGATCATCAACCTGACGGTACAATAAAAGGATTAGAAGAGCAATAAAAGGAAAAATTATGTCTATATTTTTTATCATGAATATCGAGATTTCCAATCCGCAAGAACGCCGCGATTCCGATCTTTACACAGAAAAAGTCAGGCCGATTGTGGAAAGTTATGGCGGTGAATATCTTGTCAGAAGTGACAACATTACTTCACTTTCGGGAGAAAAGGCGCCTGACAGGCTCATTATTATCCGCTTTAAAACCCGTGAACAATTGCAGGCCTGCTTTACCTCCCGCGAATATGCCGGTATTCAGGATTTGCACCAGACGTCAGTAAAACTCCACGCTTTTATCGCCGAACAATAAGTACTGATTGTCCCTTCATTTCTGGCATCTGATACAAAAAAACAGGGACAGGATAACATGTTGTTCTGTCCCTGTTTTTCATACCGAAGCGAAACTCTCCTCGCCTTAGGCGGCATATTCAAGCCACAATAGCGTCCCTTTTTTCCGCCAGCTTTCGCTGAAAAAATTTATCCAGTTCCATCAGGAAAAAGGTCGTTATACCCACACAAATAACCAGCATCCACTCTTTGAGAGTCAGGTTGTCCGTACCAAAAAGATCATGCATCATCGGCGTGTAGGTATACAGCAGTTGCAATGCAATCAGAACAGCAATAGCAATCCATATGGATTTATTGCCTGTCAGTGCACGAACCGACAATGAGGTTTCATAGAGGAACCGGCAACTCACCAGGTAAAACATCTGCCCGACGATGATGGTATTGCCGGCAAGGGTTCGCGCCACCTCAATACTCTTCCCCCTGTCCAGTTCCCAATGAAAAAGCATGAGCGCTGCTGCCATCAGAATAGCCGACGTGAAAAAAATGCGCCATATCATATAGCCCGGTACAGCAGCTTCCCGTGTGTTTCTGGGCTTTCTTCGCATGATGTTTTTTTCCGCGGGCTCAAAAGTCAGGGCAATACACAACGTCACCGAAGTGATCATGTTGATCCACAAAATCTGCTTTGACGTCAGCGGCAATGCCATATCCATGAATACCGCTGCCATCACCACTAACGTCTGGCTGCCGTTGGTCGGCAGCAGAAAGAGGATACTTTTTTTCAGGTTGTCATAAATCCGGCGGCCTTCCCGTACGGCACAGACAATCGTGGCAAAGTTATCATCCGCCAGGATAATGCCAGCGGCCTCTTTCGCTGCCTCGGTTCCCTTCAGTCCCATTGCCAGGCCCACATCTGCCCGTTTCAATGCCGGTGCGTCATTCACACCATCCCCCGTCATGGCAGTGATCTCGCCATTGGCCTGCAATGCCTGGACAAGGCGCAGCTTGTGTTCGGGACTGGCCCGGGCAAAAACATCCACATCCCGGACAATCTGCTGCAGTTCTTCATCCGATTTTTCTTCAATCTCGGCACCCATCACAGGGCGTTTAGCAATACCGATACCCAGCCGTTCACCAATCACCCTTGCCGTTTCAGCATGATCCCCTGTAATCATGACAACCCGGATGCCGGCAGAATGACAGTGTCGCACTGCCTCAACGGATTCGTCACGTGGCGGATCAATAATGCCGAATACCCCCATTAGTATCATTCCGGTTTCAACGTCCCTGAAATCCAGTTCGTTCTGGCTACCGTCGACGGGTTTCATGGCAATAGCCAGCGTCCGCTGGCCAGACAGGGCGATTTCATTGATGCGCTTTTCCCAGTAGGAAAAGTTGATGGGACGTGCCTCGCACTCCAGATCACTTTCCATTGTACACATGGCCATCAGGCGCTCAGGCGCGCCCTTGACATAGATGAAGTACTCTCCCCGGTGGGTGTGGTTAAGCGTCGCCATAAAACGGTGCTGTGATTCGAAAGGAATCGCATCATTTCTGGGCATCCTGGCTTTTTCCACTGCCGGATCAAGTCCTGCCTTCATCGCCAGGGACAACAGTGCGCCTTCTGTGGGATCACCCGTAACAAACCATTCCTCATTTTTCTGGTTCAATGATGAGTCGTTGCAAAGCACGGATGCGTGGGCAATATGATGAAGCTCCGGGCACTCCTGCAAAGCGACAGGCTTTCCATCCACAGAAAATCCGCCTTCGGGGTAGTAACCTGTTCCGCTGACTTCATATACCCTGTCTGCGGTAACGAGCGTCTGCACAGTCATTTCATTGCGCGTGAGTGTGCCGGTCTTGTCTGAACAAATAACCGTCACAGAACCCAGGGTTTCCACTGCCGGAAGCTGTCTGACAATGGCGTGTTTTCTTGTCATACGCTGGACACCGAGCGCCAGCGTGATCGTCATGACGGCGGGCAGCCCCTCGGGAATCGCTGATACGGCAAGCGCAACCGACATCAGCATCATGTCCCCTATCTCGTGGTCCCGAATGAATGCACCGATAAAGAACGTCACAACAGACAGTATCAGGATGCCAACCGTCAGCCATTTTCCAAAATTGCCGATCTGCTGCAAAAGTGGCGTGGCGATATCCTCCATCTCGTTCAAGAGTTTGCCGATACGGCCGAATTCAGTTTTGTCTCCTGTTGCAACCACAATACCCACAGC
>JAAZED010000372.1 GCA_012512465.1 Oxalobacter sp.
AAAGCAGACCGTGGTCGTACTCTGCCTTTCCTTTTTGCTCATGATCGGCCTTGCCCTCATTGCAGAAGGTGCTGGCCTGAAAATTCCGAAAGGCTACCTGTACGCCGCCATTGGCTTTTCCATCCTGATTGAATTCTTAAATCAGCTGGCACAGCACAACCTCACCAAAAACATGGAACAGGTACCCATGCGCGAGCGCACCGCCGAGGCCATCCTGCGGCTTTTGGGCAACAAGACAAAGGCTGAAAAAGAATTCGAGCCCGAATTTCCCGAAGAAACCATTGCGCTTTCCGCCTTTGCCGAAGAAGAACGCAACATGGTCTCAGGCGTTTTGACACTGGGCGAGCGCTCCATCCATTCCGTCATGACACCGCGCACCGAAGTCTCCTGGATCAATCTTGATGACGATCTGGACACCATCCAGGAAACACTTCGTACCATCCCCCACAGCGTCTTCCCCGTCTGCCGCGGCCAGCTCGACAACGTCATCGGAATTGCCAGGGCCCAGGACCTCATGGACGACATCCACTCCGGCCGCACGCTGGAAAACACCAAAAGCATCCGGGAGCCGCTTGTCATGCCCGAATCCGCCGGCGTCCTCAAAGCCATGAATATCCTGAAACAAACCCGCGGCCACCTTGCCATGGTGGCTGACGAATACGGCTCCATACAGGGTATCCTCACCCCCATTGACATCCTCGAAGCCATTGCCGGCGAATTTCCCGACGAAGACGAGCAGCCAAGCGTTGTCGAAGAAAAACCCGGCGTGTGGGTCATGGACGGCACCACCAACATCTACTACGTCGAGCAACTGCTCGAAACCGATGGCCTCGTTGATGAGGACGACGACTATGCCTCGCTGGCGGGTCTCCTGCTGGAGCGCTTCGGTACCGTGCCCCATGTCGGGCAGGTACTTGAGTATGCGGACTTTCGCTTTGAAGTGCTGGAGATGGGAGGACGCCGCATCGCCAAGGTGCTGGTGACGAAGATCGAACCGACGCCGGTAGCGGATGAGCGGCAGGGGAAGCTGCTGTAGCGCGTCTTTCTCCTTCGCTGGGGTTGTTCTCTACGATGAGATTGGCCCTCAAGATTGGTTTCATCAGGTGGGTCAACCACCCACCTGATGAATGGAAATCGAGGACTAATCTCCTCGCAGCAAATTACACTAGCGAAGGACAAAAACAAAAAAACGCACCATACTGTCGCATTACTCCCCCTTTTCCAGTTATCCTTAACGCTCCCCTTCCATATTGAAAGGCGTCCCATGAGCGATTTCCAAGAAAACTTCTTTGTCATCACCGGCGCGCCGGGCGCGGGCAAAACCACCCTTTTGCGTTCCCTGGAAGATCACCACTTCATGATAATGGCAGAAGCCGGACGCTCCATCATCCAGGACCAGACCGCCATCGGCGGCAATGCCCTGCCCTGGGAGGACAAACGCGCCTATGCGGAACTCATGCTCAACTGGGACATGCGCTCCTACAAGGAAGCGCCCAACCACAGCCGCCCAGTCCTGTTTGACCGCGCGATCCCCGATATCATCGGTTACCTGGAGCTCAATGACATCCCGGTGCCGACACACCTCGCCAGGGCGGCAGAAAAATTCCGCTACAACCGGAAAGTCTTTATCGCCCCCTACTGGTCTGAAATCTACGGGCAGGATACCGAAAGAAAACAATCCCATGATGAAGCACTGGCCACCTACGATGCGATGGTCAGGGTATACGAGCGCCTGGGCTATGAATTGCTCACCCTCCCCAAAGCCAGCCTGGACAGGCGTATCCAGTTCATCACCGAACATCTGGACAGCCTGAGCCCGGAAAAACCATCTTACTATCCCTGAAGCGGCCCGAAATCCGGCTTGTTTTCTCGAACCACTTTTACATCGGCAATTTCCTCTTTGAGCCTGCCAACCGCCCGGAACTGCCGGGCAACCCAAATGGAAAAGAAAGCTGATGTGTCCGGTATAATAAAAAATTCACCCTGAAAAAAGAAAGTTACGAGATGTTTTCATTTTTCAAGAAAAAAGACAAAGAATCCGAAGCCATTGATCTCCCCGAATGGGCGGCTTTCTCCACGGCTGAAGAATACAAGGCCTTTCTCGATGCTATTGACAGCTACTTCAAGGGAATCGATGTTACCTACATCCTGGAAGACGGCACCATAGAAGTCGATCCCGATTCCTTCCGCTTTTCCAAGCTGGGGCTGTCCAACATCGCACAGGTGTGCAAACAGCATGCGATAGAAGACTACCCTGAGCTTATCAACGGGCATTTCACCACCATGCTCAAGGCCCTTGAATTTGACAAGACCTTCGACGAAAACATCACTGATTTTGAAAAAATAAAGCAATACCTGGCCGTTCGCCTCTACAACGCAGAGTACATCGCCTATATCGGCGGGCTGAACGACGACACCGAAATGTCGGTGAACCGCTATCTGGCCGAAGATGTGTTTGCCATGCTGGTTTTTGACCTGCCGGATGCCATCCGCAATGTCCAGCCTTCGCACGTGCTGGACTGGGGCAAGGATGAGGATGAGCTGTTTGCCATCGGCATTGCCAACATCCTGGAAAACTACCCCATGGAAATCACGCAGGAAGACATGGGCGGCTTTACCATCTGGTTTGTGAATAACGACCACTTCTTCACAGCCAATATCCTGTATGAGCTGGAAGCGCGGCCCGAACTGGTCGGCCGCCAGGGCTCGCTCATTGCCATCCCGCACCGCCACTCTGCCCTCATCTACCCGATCGAAGACCTGGGCGTGGTAGAAGCCATCCAGAAACTGATCCCGGCAGCCTAGATATTGTAGACACGAGATTGCAGAAACGTGATATATCTGAGATACTTCGCTCAGATCAACCAGAAGCGAGGCATCCATGTCCACACCAGCACACAGGCGACACGATATATCAGACAAAGTGTGGGAGAAACTTGAGCCTCACTTGCCGGGTCGGCAAGGCAGTTGGGGCGGCATAGCGCAGGACAATCGCCTGTTCATCA
>JAAZED010000373.1 GCA_012512465.1 Oxalobacter sp.
GGTTTATCCATTTTATTTATGACGACAATTGGCGTTAAATTTTGTTCCAACGCTTTTTTTAGCACAAACCTCGTCTGCGGCATACAGCCTTCAAAGGCATCGACGACGAGCAAAACCCCATCAACCATTTTCATTATTCGTTCGACTTCGCCGCCAAAATCGGCATGCCCTGGCGTATCGACAATATTGATGTTGGTGCCGTTGTATTCGACCGCACAGTTTTTCGCCAGGATGGTTATCCCGCGCTCCCGTTCCAGATCATTTGAGTCCATGACACGCTCACTCACTGTCTGGTTTTCCCGGAAGGTACCGGACTGATGAAGCAACTGGTCGACAAGTGTGGTTTTGCCATGATCAACGTGTGCAATGATGGCGATATTCCGAATGGCGCGATTGGCTGTAGACATAAATTTCTGTACTGTATGCGATGAATATAAGAAGCGGCGATTGTATCACGCAGCTTTTTCCTGTCGGTAAAGCGCAGGCGACTCAGACGGCGATAAGCCGTTCGGGCGCCAGTACATTACCCGGCTTTATGATTGCCGTGCCCAGAAGTCTTTTTCTGGCTGCATCATATACCCGCACCCGTTCGGCAGAATTAAAAACGGGCAGTTTTTCTTTTTCCATTGATAGCCGCTGTCCGTGCATAAAACGCTGGGCCTGCTCTTCGAATAAATGGATAGCCGGAAAAGTTGATAACAGGTAATCGACCGGCTTTAGAAAAGCGGCAGCCTGTAAGTCATCCACCTTTTCAATATCAGCCAATGCACTGGCATGGTCTATTTCCAGTGAGCCGACTTTGACACGCCTGAGTGTTTGCAGATGCGCCCCACACCCAAGCGCTTCGCCAATATCCTCCCCCAAAACACGAATATAGGTTCCCTTGCTGCATGAAACCCGCAGTGTCAGAAAAGGCGGTGAAAAATCCAGGAGCGCCATTTCATGGATCGCTACCCGCCGGGCTTCGCGCTCCAGTTCGATTCCGGCACGGGCGTATTCATACAAAGGCTTGCCATCACGTTTCAATGCAGAATACATGGGAGGGACCTGATCGATTTCACCGGTAAAACGGGGCAGGATGGCCTCGATATCTTCACGCGTGATACGGTCTGCATCCCCCCTGGAAACGATTTCTCCTTCCGTATCACCGGTGGACGTTCTCGCGCCGAGAAAAACGGTTGTTTCGTAGGTTTTATCCGCATTAAGCAGATCCTGTGCAAATTTGGTCGCTTCACCAAAACAAAGCGGCAACAGCCCGGTAGCAAAGGGATCCAGTGTGCCGGTATGCCCGGCTTTTTTCGCATTCAGTTTGCGCTTGGCTCGCACCAGTGCATCATTACTGGACAGGCCAACCGGCTTGTCCAGCAGGATAACGCCATGTACGGGTACGCGTTTTTTGGGAGATGGTGCAGCAGACATAACAGGAAAACCCGGGGTTATGCTTCCCCGTCATCATCTCTGGCGCGTTGCGAATTGGCCTGATCAATGAGATCGGAAAGCGCCATGCCGTGCACAACGGAATGGTCATATTCAAAACGCAATTGCGGCAAGGTATGGATATGCAGGCGTTTGCTCAGTTGATTCCGGATGAAACCATTGGCTTTTTCCAGGCCGGTAAGGGTTTCCTTGATGGCGTCTTCGCTGTCATCGAGCGTGGTAAAAAACACCTTCGCATAGGCATAATCCGGCGTCACCTGCACTTCGGTAATCGTCACAAGGCCTACACGCGGGTCTTTCAGTTCTAAAGTAAGAATTTCAGACAAATCCTTCTGGATCTGGTCCGCCACCCGCAGACTGCGGTCGGGAATTGATCTGCCACGTTTTGCCATTGCTCATTGCCCTTTCACGAAAACAGTTTGCCCGATCAGACGACAAGATTACAGTGTCCTTGCGATTTCCTGGACTTCGTAGACCTCGAGCTGATCACCTTCCTTGATATCGTTATACCCTCTCAGGGTCAGACCACACTCAAAGCCGGACTTGACTTCACGCACATCATCCTTGAAGCGCTTGAGTGAATCAATCTCGCCTGACCAGATAACGACGTTGTCTCGCAGCAGATGCACCAGGGCACCGCGCCGGACAAGTCCTTCCAGCACAAAGCAACCGGCAATAGAGCCGATCCGGCTGACATGGATAACCTGGCGGATATCCACAAGACCCAGCGTCTGCTCGCGTTTTTCCGGTGTCAGCATACCGGACATCGCCGCCTTGACGTCATCAATCGCGTCATAAATGATATTGTAATAACGGATATCGATGCCATGCGTTTCCGCAAGCGAACGCGTTTGCGCATCAGCGCGGGTATTAAAGCCGATAATAACGGCCCCGGAAGCGACGGCAAGGTTCACATCTGATTCTGTAATACCACCCACACCGGCGTGGACCACCTGCAGGCGGACCTCATCATTGGAAAGCTTGAGCATGGAGCTGGTCAGCGCTTCCTGGGAACCCTGCACATCCGTCTTGATAATCAGCGGAAGGGTCTTCACTTCACCTTCTGCAATCTGGTCAAACATATTTTCCAGTTTGGCGGCCTGCTGTCTGGCCAGTTTGACGTCGCGGAATTTACCCTGCCTGAAAAGTGCAATCTCACGTGCCTTGCGCTCGTCTGTCATTACCAGCACTTCTTCACCAGCAGCGGGAACACCCGTCAATCCCTGGATTTCAACCGGAATACTCGGGCCTGCATCATCAACAGGCTTGGCATTTTCATCCAGCATGGCACGTACACGCCCGAATTCCTGCCCGACAAGCACCACATCTGTCTTGTGAAGGGTACCGGATTGCACGAGAATGGTTGCTACCGGCCCGCGTCCCTTGTCCAGGCGCGCTTCGATAACCAGCCCTTTTGCCGGTACATCTATCGGTGCTGTCAGTTCCAGTATCTCTGCCTGCAACAGGACATTTTCCAGCAGGTTGTCGATACCCTGACCGCTTTTTGCTGAAACCGGCACAAACGGCGCATCACCGCCATACTGCTCCGGAACAACATCTTCTGCAATCAGTTCCTGGGTAACACGGTCAACATTGGCGCCCGATTTATCGATCTTGTTAATGGCGACAACCAGAGGAACGCCGGCCGCTTTCGCATGGGCAATTGCTTCTTTCGTCTGCGGCATCACACCGTCATCAGCAGCGACAACCAGAATGACAATATCAGTCGCCTTGGCGCCGCGGGCACGCATGGCGGTAAACGCCTCATGGCCTGGTGTATCAAGGAAGGTAATCATCCCGTTAGGGGTTTTCACATGATAAGCGCCAATATGCTGGGTAATACCACCGGCTTCGCCTGATGCAATTTTTGTCCGGCGAATGTAGTCAAGCAATGACGTCTTGCCATGGTCAACGTGACCCATAACCGTGACAACCGGCGCCCTGGGCAACAGCTCGGCATCCGCATCCTCTCCCATGGCGGCAAGGTCTGCCTCATGATCCTGAATTTTGGCGGCAAATGCCTTGTGTCCCATTTCCTCAACCAGGATCATGGCCGTTTCCTGGTCCAATACCTGGTTGATCGTCACCATCTGTCCAAGTGACATAAGCTGCTTGATGACTTCAGATGCCTTTACTGCCATCTGATGGGCAAGTTCGGCAACGGTAATGGTTTCCGGAACATGAATATTTTTGATAACGGCTTCTGTCGGCTGCTGGAAATTACTTTCTCTATCAGCTGCCTGCTGTCCTTTGCGGTTTCTGCCGCCACCGCTTCTCCAACCATCACGCCCACCTGTTGCAGCGCCACCCCGGTTTTTTATGCCCGCATTGCGTTTTTTGGCTGCATCTTCCTGCCAAGTGGAAGCCACATTGGCAGACTTGATGGACTTCTTCTCGACGGTGCCTTTTTTCTCTTCTTTTGGCGCAGTACCTTTTTTGTCCGCCGGACGGCGCAGCGTTGCAGTATCTTTCTTCGCAGGCGCTTCAGCCTCCGGCTGCTTGGCAACCTTCTTGGGCGGCGTCATCATGGCCTTGATCTGTGCCACTTCATCTTCAACAGCCTGCCGGGTTCTTTCCGCTTCTTCGGCTTTTTCTGCTTGCTCAGCCGCTATTTTTTCCGCTGCTTGCGCCGCTTCCTCTGTCTTGTTTTCCGCTTCTTCTACGACATCCTTTTCTGACGATGCAGCGGCTAAACGCGCTTCTTCTTCGGCTTGCCGGCGTGCGGCTTTTTCCGCTTCCAGCTCTGCCAGTTTCGCCTGTTTTTCACGCAGCTCTGCTTCCTGGCGTGCGATCAGTTCAGCCTGGCGACGGGACTCCTCTGCGCGTTTTTTCTGCTCTGCTTCATCAATAACCGGAGCAGGAGGCGCTTTAGGGGTCGCTTTTTCAGCAGCAGGCTCCTCCCGCTTGAATGTACGCTTTTTACGGACTTCAACCTGAATCGTACGCGATTTTCCTGATGCGTCAGCCTGTTTGATCTCACTTGTCTCCTTGCGGGTCAGCGAGATTTTTTTCTTTTCCTCGGCCGGATTGCCATGTGATCCGCGCAGATAGCTCAGCAGCTTGTCCTTGTCTGCGTTGGTCAGGGAATCATCCACTGATTTTTTCTCAACTCCCGCATTGCGTAACTGTCTCAGCAGCGCATCGGCCGGCATATTCAGTTCTGCAGCAAATTGAGCTACGTTATTAGTCGCCATTCCTTCCTCTTTCCTGTCTACCACGATTCAGTCCGTGCAAATTCCAGCCAGCGATTACTCCGCCTCGATTATTTCCCACACACGTGACTGCAATACCTTCGCATGATCATCATACTTGGCATCAATGAGCGCCATCTCATCATCGGTTACATCTTCAAAACCATTGTCAATCAGCTCGCGTGCTCGCTCTGTGGGCAAAGCAAGGATCGCGCCAAATTCATCGTAGGCAAGTCCACCAAAATCCGCCAGAGTCTTGATACCGGCCAATCCCAGCTTGCCTGCAGTTCCTCTGTCCATCCCTTCCAGGTTGATCAGTTCGGGCTCCATATTGGACATGCCCTCTTCAGAGGCAATCGCTTCGGTTACCAGTGCATCCCGCGCGCGGGTACGCAGCTCGTTGACAGTTTCCTCATCAAAAGCGTCAATTTCCAGCATTTCATTGAGCGGTAC
This sequence comes from Oxalobacter sp., assembly GCA_012512465.1. Lineage (GTDB taxonomy): Bacteria > Pseudomonadota > Gammaproteobacteria > Burkholderiales > Burkholderiaceae_D > Oxalobacter > Oxalobacter vibrioformis. The sequence goes on from JAAZED010000373.1 coordinate 5,082, forward strand.
ATAGGCGATTTCCTCCAGAGCGGAAAAGCCTTCCTCGATCAGAATATCTGCCACTTCCTGGTCCACATTCAGCTTTTCCATGAAAAGCGTACGGATACCCGCCGTTTCCACCGCTGACTTATCCGCCGACTCTTCGGCCGTCATGATATTGATCTTCCAGTTTGTCAGCTCGGAAGCCAGGCGGACATTCTGCCCGCTCCGGCCAATCGCAATAGCCAGATTTTCCTCATCAACAATCACATCCATGGCATGCTGCTCTTCATCAACCACAATAGAAGAAACATTGGCCGGTGCCAGTGCGCCAATCACAAACTGTGCCGGATCTTCAGACCAGAGCACAATATCCACGCGTTCACCGCCCAGTTCGCCTGTGACGGCCTGCACCCGTGAACCACGAATACCCACACAGGTTCCGATAGGATCAATCCGTTTGTCACTGGTAAAAACAGCGATTTTGGCACGGACACCCGGATCGCGGGCAGCTGACTTGATTTCAAGCAGCCCCTGCTCCATTTCGGGCACTTCCAGTTCAAAAAGCTTGATAATGAATTCCGGCGCCGTACGGGACAGGATCACCTGCTGGCCACGCGCACTTCTGTCAACCCGCAAAATGTAGGCACGAACACGATCACCCACACGCAGATTTTCTTTGGGAATCATCTGATCCCGTGGCAGACGTGCCTCAACCTTTCCGGATTCAATAATCGCATCACCGCGCTCCATTCTCTTGATGGCACCGGTAACCAGCGTATCGCCTCGAGCCAGAAAATCTGTCAGTATCTGTTCCCGCTCGGCATCGCGGATACGCTGTAGAACGATCTGTTTGGTGTCCTGTGCAAAACGGCGACCAAACTCAATGGATTCGATATGTTCTTCAAGATAATCATCGACTTCAATGTCCGGAATCTGCTCTTTTGCTTCAAAGTACAGGATTTCCTGATCCGGCAGCTGTAATCCCGCCTCATCAGGAACCACATGCCATCTGCGGAAGGTTTCAAACTCACCGTTCTTCCGGTCAATTGCCACCCTGATATCCACGTCACCTGGATAACGCTTTTTGGTTGCCGACGCCAGAGCGTGTTCCAGCGCGCCAAGGACTACTTCCTTGTCGACATTTTTTTCACGCGCAAGCGCATCAACCAGTTGCAGAATTTCGAAACTCATTTTTTTCGGCCCCTAAAATTCACCTGTGGCACTAACCGTGCCTTATCTATGTCAGAAAGAGAAAAGTGCAGCAGTGCTGCGCCTTCCTTTGTATCAAACTCCAATGCCAGCTCATCCCCTTCGGGCACCTGCAATATGCCCTGAAAAACCCGACGGTTTGACATACCGTCAACAGGCACGCGCAATTTGACATTGGCTTCCATCCCCGCAAAGCGGACATAATCTGAAAATCGCTTCAGCGGCCTGTCCAGGCCGGGAGAAGAAACTTCCAGACGCTCATAATCCACATCCTCAACTGTCAACACATGTGACAGCTGATGACTGACGGTTTCACAGTCTTTTACCGTGATATTGCCCTTGGCGGCATCTTCCGGCAAAAAGTCGATATACACGCGCAACAACCCGTCTGATGCGCGTTCGACATCAACCAGATCATAGCCGCAGCCATTTACGGTTTTTTCTATTAAATCCTGTAACAAATCCGCCCCCGGCCAAGCACTTGTGTATACTCCAACACGCTTTTTCATTGCTCCAATGAAAAAAAAATGGGCGTGCGCCCATATCCGTGTTTCAAACTTGTTCTGAAAAACCACATTAATTTTCAATTATATACAATTACATACAGATTCGCAATGGGTTGCGCACGTTATTTGAAGCAGGATAAACGCTGCCTGTTCTTCTGTTTCCAACCGGCATAACCCAGTCGTTGTAAAATCGGTTATTTTTAAATCTTTCATTTTTACCGGAAACGATACACTTCACCAGATGTCAGAAAAAGCCTTATACAACGAATCATCCATCCAGGTTCTGAAAGGACTGGAGCCTGTCCGCCAGCGGCCCGGCATGTACACCCGGACGGAAAGCCCGCTGCACATTATCACCGAAGTCATTGACAATGCCTCAGATGAAGCGATTGCGGGCTATTGCAAAAACATCCAGGTCACCCTGCACACGGATAGCAGTGTCAGTGTGGAAGATGATGGCAGAGGCATACCGGTTGGCCGTCATCCTGAAGAAAAGATTCCCACGATTGAAGTGATTTTTACCCGTCTGCATTCCGGCGGTAAATTCCAGAAAGGCATGGAAAACGCCTATACATTTTCCGGCGGTCTGCATGGCGTCGGTGTATCCGTAACAAATGCCCTTTCCACCAGGGTCGAAGTCAATGTCTGTCGCGACAAGAAAATGCATGAAATCACCTTTACGGAAGGTGAAGTCACGGAAAAGCTGAAATCACGGCCACTGGCGCGGGGTGAAAAAAAATCGGGAACGAAAGTCACCGTCTGGCCTGACGCGAAGTATTTTGACAGTCCGGCTATTCCATTGACTGAGCTCAGACACCTGCTTCGCTCCAAGGCAATTCTTTTGCCGGGCGCCACTGTCTCGCTTTTGAATGAAAAAACGGGGGAAACCGAAACCTGGCGGTATGAAAACGGCTTTCGCAGCTATCTTTCCGAACAGCTTGGACTGGAAATGGACGAAGATACGGTTATCCCGCTATTTGAAGGTGAGCACTATGCAGCCAACGCCCAGGAAGGCTTTGCAGTTGGCGAAGGCGCTGCCTGGATCGTGGCCTGGACAGCAGAAGGGCCGCTGGTACGTGAATCCTACGTGAACCTGATTCCCACATCAGCCGGCGGCACGCATGAAAGCGGACTGCGCGACGGCCTTTTCAATGCGGTTAAAAGCTTTGCGGAAATGCATTCGCTTCTGCCCAAAGGTATTCGGCTGCTGCCTGAGGATGTTTTTGCACGGGTATCCTTTCTCTTGTCTGCACGGGTACTTGACCCGCAGTTTCAGGGGCAGATCAAGGAACGGCTTAATTCCCGCGATGCGGTCAGGCTGGTCTCCCATTTTGTTCGCCCGCCGCTGGAACTGTGGCTCAATCAGAATGTGGACCAGGGACGCAAACTGGCCGATCTGGTTATCCGCCAGGCCCAGTCACGTCTGCGTTCTGCGCAAAAAGTTGAAAAGAAAAAATCGTCAGGAGTTGCTGTTTTACCCGGCAAGCTGACGGATTGCGAATCAACGGATATCACCAGAAA
>JAAZED010000374.1 GCA_012512465.1 Oxalobacter sp.
GTCCAGGACCATGCCCGCCTCAAAACGCTCTTCGATAAAATAATCATGAAATGCTTTTTTATTATCGGTTATAGTCATGGTCAAACCTGATTTACGTGTCAGCAGAAAAAGCGATTCTATCAAATGGAAACGCTGATTACATGATTTTGGGAGATGAAGTGCAAGGCGCACGACGCGCAGCAACCAGGACATATCTTAAGATAGGCGAAGGTTGTGAGCAACGCATAACGCAGCAATTCGCTCTCAAAGCCATTTAATCCGCGTTTCCAAAACAAAGCGGGTTCATGAAAAACGTACACAAAACAGCCATTGTTGGTTACACCGCAGAAAAAATGTATGCCCTGGTCGAGGATGTTGAAAAATATCCGGAATTTTTACCCTGGTGCATCAAGACATCCCTTGAACCACACAGCCAGGATCATACCGTTTCAGCCACCCTGTTTATTGATTTTCATGGCTTAAAGCACAGCTTTACCACCAGGAACCACAATATGCCGTCAACATCAATTTCCATGTTCCTGGAAAAAGGCCCATTCAAACGGCTTGATGGCAAGTGGTCCTTTACACCGCTGCCGGAAGGCAGAAGCCGGGTAGACCTCGAGCTGAATTACGAATTTTCCAACCGCCTTTTTGAAAAAATGCTGGCGCCTATTTTTGACATGGTTTCCATCACCCTTGTTGATTCATTCCACCAGCGTGCAAGAACAGTCTATGGATAAGCAAAAACGCCCCCGATCCCTTATCCGCCGGCAATCGAAAAACCGCGATCTTTTTCCGGTGCAGGTCAGCTATGCCGGCCCTGACACCTCCATTATCCTGACCGTCAACGTCAAACCCGGAACAACCATCCGCGACGCATTTGAACTGAGCGGTATCCGGAAAATCGCAAAAAATATCCGCCTGGTCGAAGGCCAGGCAGGTATTTTCGGTGAAATCAGGCCGCTTGATACCCCGGTGAAGGAAAACGACCGTATCGAAATTTACCGCCCGCTTGCCGCCTCCCCCAAGGAAACCCGCAAAAAACGCATTGAACAGGGCAAAACCAAAACCGCATCAAAAAGCCAGGCAAGGCCGGGCGATACCTGAAAGCGGCATACAGCTTATTTCAGCATAGGCAAAAGGTGGGGCCACACATTATCCAGCAGGATGGGCTGTGCTTTCCCTGCGGGATGGATGCGGTCAGACTGGAGCAGCCCGTCATCGTCTGCCACACCCGCCAGGAAAAACGGTACCAGCGGCATATTGCTTTCCCTGGCCACCTGCTCATAACTCTCGGCAAACTGGGTCGCATAGGTCTGTCCATAATTGGGGGGAATCTGCATCCCCAGAATCAGCACCTGACAGTCAGCGCGGCGAGCCATACTGACCATCGCACGGAGATTCCGTTTGATCGAATCCACCGGGAGTCCGCGCAATCCGTCATTACCTCCCAGTTCCAGGATCAGTATCTGCGGCTTGTGCTGTCTTAACAGCTTGGACAAACGGGCGTTTCCGCTACTGGTGGTATCCCCGCTGATACTGGCATTAATGACCTTGACCTCTTTTTTGTTTTCATCCAGCCGCTGCTGCAAAAGCGCAACCCACCCGGTTCCGCGTTCAATGCCGTACTCGGCTGACAGGCTGTCACCAAGCACAAGAATGTTTTTTGGTGCAGAATGGGCACTGACGCTGAAAAAAATAAAGCATAATGGCAACGCAAACAGGGAACGCTGAAACCATCGTCTGATCCAACCTGTTTTTTTATCCGAAGAGTGCATGTCAAACCTTTCCAGAAAAATCCCTGCCATTGAAGTGGTCCACCTTACCAAACGGGTCGAGGACGCCGCCGGCAGGCTGACCATATTAAATGACATCCATTTTACCGTAGATGCAGGGGAAACTCTTGCCATAATCGGTGCTTCCGGTTCGGGGAAGTCCACTTTGCTGGGTCTTTTGGCCGGTCTTGATACCCCGACAGAAGGCACTGTCATGTTAAATGGCACCGATATCTATGCGCTGGATGAAGATGGTCGCGCCCGGCTGCGTAAAGAAAACCTGGGGTTTGTCTTTCAGTCCTTCCAGTTGCTGCATCATCTCAATGCCCTGGAAAACGTCATGCTGCCGCTGGAACTTCTCCACGACCCGGAAGCACGGGAAAAAGCCGCTGCCATCCTGTCTCGCGTTGGCCTGTCGGAAAGGCTCCAGCATTATCCCCGTTATCTTTCAGGCGGCGAGCAGCAGCGGGTAGCGCTGGCCCGGGCGTTTGTGACCAATCCGCCCATGCTCTTCGCCGATGAACCGACCGGCAGCCTGGACGCCCAGACAGGGGAAGCCGTAATCAGGTTGATGTTTGATCTGAATCAGGAACATGATTCCACGCTGATTCTGGTTACCCATGATCTCGAGATTGCCGGACGCTGCATGAGGCAGATTGAAATCCGTGCCGGTGTGATGGCCTGATGCTGATGGCATACTGCCATCAGCGCCAGTAATCCGGTAATTCCTCTTTTTGGGGCGGCTTGGTTTCCTCAACCGGCTCAGGCTGGGCAAC